>NZ_LUUK01000204.1 GCF_001644025.1 Methylomonas koyamae | reverse complement strand
GCTGATACGGCGGACGATGGAGCAGTGCGCAGATGAAAAGCGTAGGCTAAATTCAGAAACGCGCGCTACATTGTTTACTAGAACGCTAACAGGCGTTGGATGGTATCCGAGTGCCAAGCGCTGGCTGGCAACCGGCGTTATTCGAACAAGACTATAGGCAAGGGATGCGCGCTAACCACCATTCGTTGTTACGGAGCCTGCGATTGTTGAAATCGGGCGGCGGTAGCCGACTAAAATGGGTCGATAGACCATTGAATTAGGCCGCCGACGATCGGCTAAGCTCGGCCATTACCGTCCAACCAAGGCCATTGCACCGCCAGCACGTCGCGATACAAAAACAGAATGGCCGACAAAGCCTGATTTTGCGTGGAGCTGGAGCCATGCCGCTCGGTTGCCAGATAGGTCAAGAACCGTTCGACTTCGGCCGCGCCCATCTCCGTCGGATGACACTCGGCGTTAACAAAATAAATTGCTTAATCCAGTAGACGTAAGTATCCTCGGTACTCAGACTGTAGTGCTTGAAACGAATTTTATCGCGTACCTGATCCAGTCGTTTTTTTGGCGGTGCCGATGTCGTATTTGTTTCCATAACATGTCCCGTTTGCCCGAGCGAATTCTTTCACAAACAATAACTTGCCATCATGAAAAAAGGATTATACGACATTATGCCCTGGATTATAGGACAAGCGATGTCGTATACATTACGTTAGCCACCCTCATGGAATCGCCCGCAATTACCTTCGCTGGCCTAGTTCTTAGGCCATTTTCTGACTCAGATGCTGAGGCATTTACCTTCGCGGCGCTTGAATCTGTTGAAACGGTAGGCCGCTGGATGCCATGGTGTACTAGCGACTACAGCGCCCGTCGCGCGCTCGAATGGTTTGCTACCTGCCGCACTACTCGAGACGCTGGCACCGCATTCGAATACGGCATTTTTTGCCAAGACTCTGGCGATTTTCTTGGTGGAGCGGGTCTCAATGAAATCAGGCAGCAGCACAAGTTTTGTAACCTCGGTTACTGGGTACGCAAGTCAAGGCAACGTCAGGGGGTCGCATCTCGCTGCGTGCAAGCGCTTTCCGCTCACGCGTTTCACCAACTCGGGTTGCATCGCGTCGAAATCGTAGTCGCCGTCGGTAATCTTGCTAGTGAAGGCGTCGCAGTGAAGTCCGGCGCCATTCGTGAGTGCATAGCTCGTAATCGTCTCTACATTCATGACAAGCCGGTGTCCGCCCATGTCTTTTCACTTGTTCCGTAGTAATCCTGTGCGGTGGCTAACCCATCATTCCACCGGACCTGCGCAAAAAGCCGCGCAGGCCAGTGAATTCAAACGTTATGCGTCCTGAAATCGCGAACCTCGTACAGCTCGGCACTTTGCCATCAGAGCGCGGAGCTTCACCTGAGCTCATACAGCAGTTTGAACAATGCTATCGTGCTATCAGTCGTCCTGTCAGCGACGAAGAGGCTCGAGCTTTAGTCACGCTTTTCGGCAATGATGGTTGCTTTGGGCTCGCATCTTCGCTAGTACATCTCATCGAAACAGCCCCTGGCTGGCCTCTCGTAGACTGCTTGGCGAACACTGATAATGAGTGGGTGGCCGAGTTGCGCCAGCGCGCACTCCGTGGCGGGCATCTTCTATGATCGTCCGCCTTGGAAATGGCGCATAACATGGCGCTCAACCTCGCCCCCTTCGGTCGCTGGACGCTGCGCGATAAAACCGCGCAGCGCCGGTTAGCTCTACGTTAGAGCGTATGCGCCTCAGCAAAGTGACTTATCGAGTTTTTGAGAGAGAGGCTGAAGGTCCGTGGGCAGCTGAAGCGACGGCCTGGCATCAGCTTGACGGAGAGATCATGCTCACCGTCACCGACGGTAAACGCGAGTACATCTCTTGGGGAAGCGAGCCAGAGCAATACTGCATTCAAAGAAAGAACAAAACATCTTTTTCGCCTGATGTGCTGTGTGAAGTCGATATGACCGAACACCCCTATTGGAAAGGGCTTGAAGGGCAGACAAACACACATGAGTTCGCTGACAAACTCCACCAAGTACTGGTCATCCGTAATGGAGAAAACTCTGTTTTTCTTTCGTCGCAATACGACGACGGCACATTTTTAGGAGATTGTGTTCGTGTCTCTAAATCAAATCCGCTCTAACCCTACGCTCAAGTTCGCTCCCTTTGGTCGCTGGGACGCGCCTTCGGCGCGCCCCTTAGCTGCACGTTCGGCGTCACCACAATGAAGCGCAGATTCCTTATGGCCAGTTTCTTCTCTTTCATTGCTGGGCTCCTTTCACCGGGGGCCAGCGCTGTCGGCTATAAGGTGGCGGACGTATATTCTGGGCTGCGCAACATGGTGCTCAGCGCGAAGCCAGATACCATTGGCGTTGAGCTGAAAGATGCCAACGAAGTGTGGGGCGTCGTAATGGAAACTGGCTATCCGGAGGCTGTTGCTTCCCTTGTGGCATTAGCCGACGGGACGGTCAGTCTCTATTTCAGCAATGGCGGCGGCATCATCGGGCTTGGCCCACATGCTGGTCCTCATCGTGCGGCTCAGTCTTTTCTCGCAACCTCACAGCAATTTTCTAAGCAGGTACAGCCGACCAAGAGCTACCCCTTGCCCAAGCCTTCATACACGCGCTTCTATTTGCTCACTGGCAATGGGGTACTGACAGCCGAAGCCAAAGAAGATGACCTTGGCAACAATCGCCTCCCTCTCTCACTACTCTTTTACAAAGGGCATGAGCTAATTTCAGAAGTCCGGGCGGTTGATCAACAACTTCGCGCCGAACAAGGCGCTCCAGAGGGACGCTCCGCCGGCAAGCCGGCTACGCGCCCCTGAGCTCTACGTTGGGCGTCAATAGTGGCACGCTGAGAGAACAAACAATGGGCATTTCAAAGTACGACGTCGAAGTACGAGATAGAGCTATCACTGAGTCAAAAAACCCCGCCAGTTTTCTCGACGCAGTGTTCTGTATCCATTACTACAACTACGAGACAAAGCACTGGGGGCCGCTACCGAAACTCCCGGACATCACACCCGAAGAAGTGTTCGGAGAGTTTGATCAGGCTGAGTACCAGACTTGCCTAGAGAAGTCGAAAGCGTTGCTGCTCAGTACGGCTTATGTTGGCGAATCTGCTCATAAATATCCGGGGGCCATGCCATACGAAGCGGCATTGGAACGTATGCGAAAGGAAAATCCCGGATTCAGTCCTGTTGCTTATGAGCGAACGGCCTATCGCGCGATGGTGGCTATGAGATGAAATACGACTCCATCGACGCCCAACCCATCCATCAACACGGACGCTGCGCGATGAAGCCGCGCAGCGCCGGTTATGTCAAACGTTAGGGGTCATTGGTGCGCGCATTTTTCGCCTCGCTCTGCATGTTTGTCATTGTTGCCATTTCCTCTTCAGCTTCGGCCGCGGAGACCAGCTTCAATGGCACGTGGTCTATTGATCTGCGCTCAAAAACAGAACAAGAGAGTCGTGTTGAGTGTGGGTTAGCCACATTCGTACTTGTGCAAAACGGAAACAGGATCTCCGGTGACCACACATTTTCAACGCCAGGCTGTGGCCGGCTAAACGAGGGCGGCGAACGTACGGTCAAAGGTGTGGTGGTTGGCAATACAGCAGTTCTTGTTGTCACCAGCGGGCGCAACGGTGCCGTTGTCATGGGCAAGGCCACTAAAGACGGTACGTTTTTGCTTTGGCAAACGCTGGAAGAGATAAGACAAGGTGAGCCTGAGGGTGATTCACCGCTCATTCTAGGAAAAGGGCGACTGGCTCGGCAGCAAGCGCATGAAAACAACCCCTAACATGGCGCTCAACCCCGTTCGCTTCGCTCTCTGGACGCAGCGCGATAAAGCCGCGCAGCGCCGGTTAGCTCTACGTTAAGGAGTTGATGTGCCAAAGAAGGGGACTTTGATATTTTTCTGCGGAAAAATGGGGGCTGGAAAATCCACTTTCTCAAAGAAAATTTCCGCAGAACGTAATGCCGTCCTCATTTCCGAGGACGAATGGCTTGAGGCCCTTTATCCAAACCAGATTTCAGCATTCGAAGACTATTTAAAATACTCTGGCCAAATGAAGCCGTTGGTAAAGTCACACGTGGCAGGCATTCTAAAAGTAGGCACTAATGTAGTCATGGACTTTCCTGCAAATACTCTGAACCAGCGCCAATGGTTCCGAGACCTGATTTCCGAGGCTGGTTGTCCCCATGAACTCATTTACCTTAAGGCAAGTGACTCACTATGCATCACCCAAATCGCGCAGCGACGCGCCGAACAGCCATCCCGAGCCACATTTGACACAGAGGAAACATTCCAATTTGTTACAAAGTACTTTCAGGAGCCCCAGCTAAATGAAGGTTTCAATACAACTGTCGTGGCGAAAGACGCATAACCAGGCGTTGCAGTGGATGCCCACGCTCCGCCGATTTTGCGCAATGTGCTACGCACATTTTATTGCGCAAAACCGGCTCCGCTCCGGTCACCACTGAACTTGGCGTTATGCATCGGAAGCCAAATGATCGATCACGTGATTTTTGAAAGATTGCGAGACCTTGGCGCTGGGGAGTTTGAGCATTTGAATGGAACCCTACTCAGTCATCTGATAGGAACCCACGATTTGTTACATCGTTGGGGAGCAAATGAAGTTCTATGCAAGGCGGGTCTCTATCATGCCGTGTATGGAACTGATGGCTATGATGGGAAATTACTTGCCCTAAATGAGCGCTTGCAAATACAGAAGTTGGTCGGCTCGGAATCTGAAGAGGTTATTTATATGTATTGTGCTTGCGATAGAGACTTCTTCTGGCCCCAGTTCGGGATGGTTAAGAATCCAGTTTTTCGAAACAGATTTTCTTGCGAAGAATATGTGCTAGCGAATGATGCGCTCAAGAAATTCTGCGAATTGACAGCTGCCAATGAATTAGAGATTGCTGGCGGAAGCACTCAATTTATTGACCAATATGGGGCTGGCTTACGGTCTCTTTCTATGCGAATGAAACCATATTTAAGCAACCCAGCTTACGATTTTTTCATACAGACACTAGGTGAAGCAAATGGATAATACGTCGCTCAAAGGGACGCTCCCCTTAGCTACGCGCCCCTTAGCTTGGCGTTATACATCAATAGACATTAGGACTTGAGTTTAGAGAGAACCAAAGAATGAATGCGTACCTGATATTGGATTTATCAATCAACAATTTTGAGAGCTTTCGAGAATATATCGAAAAAATACCTCTATTTATAAAAAAGCATGGTGGTAGATATATCGTGCAAGGAGTGGAGCCTGAGGTAATGGAAGGTGACTGGTGCCCGGAACGTGTTGTAATTCTTGAGTTCCCCTCAAAAGAAAACGCAAAGGAATTTTTAGGGGATACTGAGGCTCAACCGTTATTCTCAATACGACATAAATCTACAACCAGTAAGCTAATCCTAGCTGAGGGATGTTCTTAAACTATGCCGCAAAATGTATAACATGGCGCTCAAGCGGGACGGTCGCAATCGCGCCAGCCCCTTAGCTTTACGTTGGGCCACTATCTCTGATCGGACTTTTCCATGAAACTGTTTCCGCTACTCGTCGGCGGTGTTGTCGCTGGACTCATAATTGTTGCCGGTGAGGCAGTCCTGAATTTGGTCGTTCTCGCTGACGAATGGGTCTATCTGTTCTCGCGCTTTTCCCTTCCTCAACCAACCCCACTCGTCGCAGTACAGGGACTACTTAAGCTGCTTCTCCTTGGCATCTTTTCTGTCTGGCTGGCGGCTACTCTTAAGTCTGCGTTTCCTAACCCCTGTCGTGCGGGTGTCGTATCGGGCCTTTGCGTTTGGTTTCTGGTCTGGGCCTGGGTACAGTGGGGAATGTTGCTCGCCGGTTACGTTACGACATACGTTGCTGCAATTACGGTCGCGTGGGGTTTTGTCGAATTGCCTTTTGCTATATGGGCAGGCACATGGGTGCACTGGCGACTAAACGGCGGGTTGCGGTGAAAGTGCTTTCGTGTGTTTTCGGCAAGTGGCCCCCGGCAGTCGAGCGGGCCTGCGCAAAAGGCTGCGCTGGCCGCTCACTTCTGTATTAAGCAATATTGGAGAGCTTATGACTAAAAAACTTGAAGGTTCTTGCCACTGCGGTGCGGTACATTGGATATTCGATGGAGTACCCGAGTCGGCTACTGCCTGCAACTGCACAGTCTGCCGACGTTATGGCGTATTGTGGGCATATGACTTCGAAAACGAAGGCATAACTGTTTCAGGTCAAACTAAAATTTACACTCGTGGAAAGTCCATCGAATTCCATTTCTGCCCTAACTGTGGCTGTGTTGCGTACTGGCGAGCACAAGCAATTGACAAGGAAGGTCGCCGCAGAATTGCCGTCAACTTGCGTCTAACCGAACCAGAACCTATTGCCAAGCTACCTATTGACCACTTTGATGGACTGGATTCATTCGATGACTTGCCACGGGATGGGAAATGTATAGGCGACTATTGGTTTTAGCGAGTAGGATGGGTAGAGGCGGTAGCCGAAACCCATCGACAATTGCCGGAATATGACTAACTATCATCGCCACAAACGCAAAGGCGGGATTTACTTTTTTACTGTCAATATTGCGGACAGGCGGAAAACGCTGTTGACCGAACGAATCGATGTATTGCGAGACGCGTTTCGGCAGGTAAAAGCGCTTCATCCGTTTACTATGGATGCCATCGTGATTTTGCCGGACCATCTTCACACCATTTGGACATTACCGAAAGGCGACGACGACTTTAACTTACGCTGGCGCCAAATCAAATCGGCATGTCATCGTTCCCACGCTCCCGCGTGGGAACGTAACAGCACCGCTCCAGCGGTGCGTATCGGGACGCAGGAGTGTCCGCCTCAGCATTCCCACGCCGGAGCGTGGGAACGATAAAATCCGCATTTTTACCAATCGCTCCGTGCTGAGCGAATTTTTGCCAGGAGTCACCGAAGCGGACTATCAGGGGCTGGTGGTGGATGCGATCAAAAATGCCGTTCGCCAAGCAAAGCCGAAGCGCGGCTTAGGCTCGCGGCCACCCCGAAACGGGCCGCGATGCGCGGCGCCGGGCCCTATAACATTGCCAAGCAGCGTGAATTCCTGACATAGTATCGGCCAACCAACCTTACCCGAACGCTGTCATGGCTGAACTCCAATCCAACGAAGCGGTCGCCTTATCTCCCAACGATAGCGCCGTCATCAAGACCCTGGAAATGTACCAGGCCATTATCACCCGGATGGCCGGCAATAGCGCCGCCTGTAAGCAATGGTGCATACCCTTGGTGACCGTCATTTTGGCGTTCGCGGTCAAAGAGAGTAAGGCGCAATTGATCCCACTGACATTAATTCCACTGTTGATCTGCTATTTGCTGGATGCTTATTATCTAATGCTGGAAAATCGTTTCCGGGCGGGGTTTCAGAAAGCCGCCGCCAAGGTGGCCGAAGGCACCTTCAAGCAGCAGGATTTGTTCCAGTTATTGCCCGCCGGTAGCCGTCGCGGTCTACTCTGGAAAGCTTGCACTTCGCCGGCGACCTGGCCGGTTTACTTGGGTTTACTGGCTTTGTTGCTAACGAGTTTTAAATTGACCGTCGGCAGTTGCTGGCATGTCTGATTACCCTATCCACGCCTATTTGTCGTATCGCTGCAAGCTCCAGCGGGATATTGACGCCCGAAATAAGCTGAAAGCAATCTGTGAAATGCAGGGTATCAAGCTGGTGTACGACGAGGATGAAACTAAGGAAGGCGACAGTTTGATCGAATTCATGGACGATTTGACCTCGGCCCGATTTGTGTTTTTGTTCTTGAGCCCGGAGTACTTCCAATCCGCGTATACCTTGTACGAGCTCGTCAACATTAACGAATGGGCTGAGATTGAACAGCGTTTTATATTGCCGATACGCATCAGCCCGGCTATGACCACCTATCAGTGGACAGCAGCCAAGACATATTTTGAAAATAACGATGCGATCCGGAATGAGTTTAAGCGTCTTTTGAAAGCGCAGGACCAGTCAACAGGCGATCTGTGACAAAGAATCGATGCAGCTTGGAAAGAATTGATTTTTCCTTACCTGGATGACAAACATACCGATTTGACCGACGTTAACAGTTCGGATTTACTGAAAGATTACGTCGGGGAAATCAAACAGTTAATCCAGAAAGCGATCGACACGGAAACCCTGAAGCTCCAAAAAACTGTTACGGATAAAATAATTAGAATACTTAATTTCAAACAGTTACGTGCGGAGTTGTTTCGCGACGACTTAGAGCTAAGTGATAGTGCAACCGAGCGGGAGATTGCACAGAAGATGGTTGCTAATGAAGTCAGGCAGGCTTTGGCAACCTTAATTCGAGTTACTAGGCGTCAAAAGTTAATGTTGGGAAACAACCAGAATGCTTGGGCGCTTGTTCATGCTGATGCGGAAGCCATTTGTAGTTGGATACTTTTAAATAGTGTCGATCCTGTTTGGTGGTTCCACAATCGCATCGGCATGGAGAAAAATCAGAAGGCTAGTCTTGCTCGGACATTGTTACTAGACGACCCGGAATTTTACGAAGTGATTATTTCCAGAGCGGTGCCGGTAGCGGCTCAATATCGGCTAACGGACAACAAGGTTCATTCGGCAGGAGGGGAAATCGATTTACTGGTATTCGATGCAGCCCCAGATGCCTATCAAGAACAATTACTTATAGCGCTTTACAAAAAATTAATCGGATCTTTACCGTCCACTTATACACTGGCTGAACTTAAAGAGGCTATTGTTTCCAGGGTGAATAATGAATATTTAAACCGCCGGAGTAAACCGGTGTTTTATTTTGTTTCCCAGGACCTTATGAAGGCCTATGTCGATTGTTTCCAGCAGATGACGGATAGATTGAAGGGCAAAGTCCAATTTGTTTGCTGCGAAAGGGCGATCGGCCATGCTAAAGGCAAGGCTTCTCGGGAAAACCAAACCGATTTGCTCGATCAAGTCGCCATTCTGTTGTCGTTACTAAATTAATTCTTGGAACCGGCCATGTCCGAATTACTACCATTTAACCGCTTCAAACCCGAAAATCTGAAAATTTCCAATCCAGTGCGCAAGCTCCACCATATCTTCGAAGACGCCGATTGCTATGCCTTATGGTCGGCTTATGCGGCCGGTCGGCCGTTGCTGGTACGCGGCAAGCCGGGTACCGGCAAAAGTCAGATGGCGCGGGCGATTGCCGAACAACTGGGTTGGGCTTTTGTTGCGGAAACGGTCAGAGGTTCGACCGAACTCAGCGATTTGCACTGGCATTTCGACGCCATCGGCCGGCTGGGCGAGGCGCAAAGTTTGGCGGTTGCCAAGGACCCCGATCTGAACAAGCTCGATCCGCCAAACTTTCTGTCGCCGGGTGCGTTTTGGTGGGCCTACCATTGGCCAACGGCGGAAGCGCAATACCAGCGCTGCCATACCCGCACCGCGCCTAAACCCTATTGTCCAGAAGGCTGGCATCAAGATACTGGCGGCGTGGTGCTGCTGCTCGACGAAATCGACAAAGCCGAGCCGGACTTGCCTAATGGACTGTTGGAAACGTTGGGCGAATACCGTTTCACCGTACCTTATGTCGATGCTCATGAACAAGCGGTCAATCCGGTCCAAGCCCAGCCTAAAAAAGTACTGGTGATTATCACCACCAACGAAGAGCGCGAACTGCCTAAAGCCTTCGTCCGTCGCTGTTTTGTGCACAACTTAAAAATGGAAGAATCGCCGGAAACGATTGATGTTGGCGACGAACAAACATTGCCCAAACGCCTGCATTGGTTGATGGAGCGGGGCCGTCTACATTTCGGTAAAACCATTGCCCAGCCGGTTTATAAGCAAGCTGCTGAATTGCTGTGGCGGGACCGCGACGACAACCCGCATACCCAATATCCGCCGGGTTTAGCCGAATACATCGATTTGCTTCAAGCGCTGAGTTCTTTGAGCCACGCAGAGCAAACTCAACGCTTGGAAAAGATCAGCCAATACGCCTTGAAAAAGGATTTGCATGATCCTGCGTTCAGTCCGGGGCTTCCCCAAAGATTCCCTTCGGCTTGATCATGGCTGATCGCGACGGCGCCTGGACTCGATTGGCCCTGATCCAAGCGGCAAACCAAGGCGGTGTCGTGCTGGAAAATGTCGCCGCGCATTGGGGCTACCGGCGGCAAGTGATCGCGATCGAGAAGCCCGAAGACAGTGACGCCGGAGAGACGGCATTCCGCGACGGGGACTTGGGCCGGGGCGGGCAAACGGAGGTCGAAGACAAACCCAAGCGCCCGCCGGCCCTGTTTCCCAGAATCCTACGCATCGAAACCCTGGAGACCCGGCGCGAGGATTGGCAAAAGCCGGCGTTTTTGTCCGACCCGACTATGGGCCTGCGCCCCGAAGATTCCCCGCCGGGGACTTTTGCCTTTGGTCCGCCGAAACCCTTGTTGCCGGTCAGGCGTTTGCTGCCGCTGTTGTTCAATGCCTTGAATCAAGCCAGATCCGCGCACACACTGGATGTCCGCCGGCTGCTGCGCCGCATCGCGCGCGGCCAAACGCTGCAAAAACTGCCCAAGGCCAAACAAGCCCGCTGGCCGCGGCGCCTGTTGATGATTATCGACGCCGATCAGGCCCTGGAACCCTATTGGGCGGATTTTGAATATTGGGTCAAGCAGTTACAAGTCTTGCTCGGCGACGAAGCCATGGCGGCCATTCGCTTCGACGATCGCCGTCTGGGCGAGCATCCCAGCTACGCGATGCGCTGGCCGGGCAAAGCCGACGAAGCCTGGTTTGTCTGGCAGCCGCCGGCGGTGGATACCGCCGTGCTGATTTTCAGCGATCTGGGCCAGCTCGACAGCCGCCGCGCGGTGCGTTGGCAGCGGCAACTGGCTGGGTTGCGGAGTCATCCGGCGCCGCTGCTTACGTTGAGCCCGGCGGCCTGCGCCGATGCCGAGTTATGGGATTGGCTGCGGCCCAGCCCGTATAACGATCGCAACCTCAACAGCCACCCGCGCCGCAATGGTTTTAATCTGCACGCATGGGCCAGTAACAGAGATTTGTCAGCCACGCACTTAAAACCCCTTCGCCTTTATGCCCTTGAGGGTAATGAGCCTGTCGAAGGGCCGACCAGCCCCGACTTCGAAAAGCCTGTCCCGAGCGTAGCCGAAGGGCTCAACCCGAACGGTACACTAAAGCCGAGTCAGGCAGGGTTAATTACAGCGCCCGATATCGATACGATTCTGGCCTGGCTGTCGGCGTTGCCGCTAATCGATGTCGGCTTGCTGCGTTTGTTGCGTCAAAATATGAATTGGGGCGACAGTAGTCTGGAAGGCATCATCTGGAACCACCCGCACCTGCGCCACATCGGTATCGGTATACGTGTTCGGGAAGCGCTCACCGAACGCTACCGGGCGATTTACCGACAGCGCTTGGACCGTGAGGACGATGCCAAGACATTTTGGGAATGCGTTTCCAAACATCACCACAACGCCTACGCCGGCCTGAAACATCTGGAAAGCCTGAACCGTTGCGGCTTGGAACAAACCGACGACCCCGTGATGCGCGATTACTTCGCGCGGCTGTGTAAAACGGTGCTGGACGAAAAGGCCGATCCAAGGCAACAAGCGCTATTGCGGCAGCAATGTCAAACCATACTGGATTCCCGCCCGAAATCGCTTTGGTGGAGCGATCTGAGCGAATTGTTATATCCCATTTACGCGGCGGTGCATGCCGACAAAATCAGGGCAGGGGAATGGCCCGAAGAACTGGAACCCGGCTTCGAGCCGGAGCGGCTACGTTGGTTTATTGAGACTAAACCAATGGACGCCAATACTGATATTGTTTTCCAGTTGCGCCAAGTCAATGCCGATGGCCTATTGGAATGCAAAATTTCGGAACGCAACTTTGCAGAAGTGGTCGCCGAGAAAAACCAGCCGCTAGTAAGCTTCGAAGCGAATCGCCGATTCCCGATTAAAATCCTCCGTAACTATGGCGGTGTTGAGCGGGTGTTCACGGCGTTTTCCGGGATGGAATTTTCCTTAACGGAAGGTGAAACCGTTGCCGTAGAAACGCGCGGGAAACGATTCGAATTCGACGTGATCCGCAAACCAAGCTGGGCTAGTCGAATCTGGTCCGGAGACGCCGATCATGAACACATCGGTTTGTTTGTCGAGTTGGATTGGGCCGGTAGCAAGCTTACCGGCAAATGGGGCAAAAAGTCGGAAAACTATGGTTGGCTATTACCCGAACCCTTCGGCGAAGACCAATACGGCCTCTACGCCGACCTCACCGTCAACCACGTCACCCAGCGCTTCCGCTGGATAGAGCCCGGCAGTTTCATGATGGGTTCGCCGCCGGACGAGGCGGAGCGGACTGACTATGAAACTCAACACCCGGTGACCTTGACCCAGGGTTTCTGGCTGGCCGACACAGCGGTTACGCAAGCCTTGTGGCTGGCGGTGATGCACAGCGAAAATCCCAGTTATTTCAAGGATAACCCAAATAATCCGGTAGAACAGGTGAGTTGGGAGGATGCACAAACCTTCATCGCCCGTCTGAATGAATCGGTGCCCGGCTTGCAGGCGCAATTGCCCAGCGAAGCGCAATGGGAATACGCCTGCCGTGCCGGTACGGCCACGCCGTTTTCATTCGGCGCCAACATCACGCCGGAACAGGTAAATTATGATGGTGACTATCCCTATGCCGGCGGCGAAAAGGGCCTGAATCGAGGAAAGACGGTAGCGGTGAAGAGCTTGCCGGCCAATGCCTGGGGGTTGTATGAGATGCACGGTAACGTCTGGGAATGGTGTGCTGATGCCTGGCAAGATAATTTGGGCGAAAGCGCCGTGGTCGATCCGTACACGTCGGGAGAGCCTGACGCCCGCCGTGTGCTGCGCGGCGGCTCGTGGTACTACTACGGCAGGAGCGTGCGTTCCGCCCTCCGTGCCCACCGCGCGCCGGGCAATCGCGACCACTACTTCGGTTTCCGGCTTGCCCTAGGTCATACTGAGCTCAAGCCAGGACCGGGCGGCGGAGCCGTAAAACCGGTGACGGCCAGGGACGCGCCCTGGCCGGACAGCGGCGTCGCGGAGCAGCCGCCGGCCGGACGGGGCGCGGCCTTGCTGGGGAAACTATTCGGCAAGGGGCGCAAGAAAAAATGAAATACCAATTCTTCCGCATCCCGGTAGCCGATTCGGCTCAGGCAGAAGCCGAATTGAATGCCTTTTGTGCGCAACACAAGGTCGCCAGCATCGACAAACAGTTTGTGGCTGCAGGTGCAGACAGTTGTTGGGCATTTTGCATCGCTTATTTGGAGAAAGCCGCGCTAAGCGATATTGGCAAACCCAAGCCCGCTAAAATCGACTACCGGGAAGTGCTCGACGAAGCCGATTTTGCGATTTACGCCCGACTGCGCGATCTGCGCAAAACCCTGGCGGATCAGGAAGGCACGCCACCTTATAACATCTTTACCAACGAACAACTCGCCGCGATGGTGCAACAGCGTATTCGCAGCAAGTCCGGGATTTTGAGCTTACCCGGCGTCGGCCAGGGTCGGGTCGATAAATATGCCGACGCTTTTCTCGCCTGCCTGCTGTTGCCACCCGCCAATTGTGCGCCGGACTCGGATCGACCTTGATGCCATCGCCGGCTGGGATAATCTGGCGACGGCGTTCCATAAAGCGGCCAGAGGCAAACGTTATCGCGCTGATGTACAGGCGTTTAGTGCGGATTTCGATGTCAATCTGCGGCAGTTGGCCAATGATATTGTGGCCGCTCGATTGCCGTACGGCGAGTTTCGCACTTTTAAAATTTTCGACCCCAAACCGCGTTTGATTCATGCCGCCTGTTTCGCCGACCGGGTTTTTCATCACGCGGTGATGAAATTAGCGGGCGGTGTGTTGGAACAAGCCATGTCACCGATCAGTTATGCCTGTCGATCCGGTATGGGCGTACATAAAGCCGTCAACCAGGTCCAGCGGCATCTGCGCCGCTATAGCTATTATTGCCAAATCGATATCGACGGTTATTTCGCCGCAATCGATCATGGCCGTTTACTACAATTGTTAGGCAGGCGCTTTAAAGGCGCGGACTGTTTGGCGCAATGGCAACGCATTGTCGGCTGCTATCAAGCGGCCCCAGGTCTGGGCTTGCCGATAGGTTCGCTAACTTCGCAATATTTTGCCAACTACTATCTGGATGGTCTGGATCGCTTGCTGACCAGCTTAACTGCGGTCCGCGCGGCGCTGCGGTATATGGACGATATCGTGTGGTGGTGCGATAGCCGCCAGGCTGCGCAAGAGACCTTGTTGACGGTGAAAGCTTGGCTCTGGCGGGAGCGTGGCCTGCAAGTAAAAACTAATGTGCAGATCCAGCGTAGCGCGCAAGGCATCAGTTACTGCGGTTTTCGGATTCTGCCGGGTTCGGTGCGTTTGAGCCGCCGCCGCAAGCGGCGTTATCATAGCCGGCGGCGGTATTGGGAGCAGTTGTATCGGGCAGACATCATCAGCGCCGTCCAATTACAACAAGCCTATGCTGCCGTAAAATCGATTACCGTCGGTACCGATTGCCGAAGCTGGCTACGGCAAAACTTACGCCGCTATCCGCCACTGACGGTATGATAAGAACGGGTGACGGATCGTTAACAGGCGGCGACCGTGTGCTGCGCGGCGGCTCGTGGAACAACAACGGCAGGAACGTGCGTTCCGCCATCCGTAACCACAACGCGCCGGACAATCGCAACCACAACATCGGTTTCCGGCTTGCCCTAGCTCAGTGTGCTTTGGATGAAGCGTAAATGACCAGATCGTCATCCGGTCTTGCGGGCAACCGCAAGCAAAAAGCCAGGTCGCCGGTATGCTAGTAAGGAACGCGGATGCTTCTTGAACGCTTGCCGGACGACCGATCTTTTCTAAACCTGAATTCGCCCCCTACCGTTAAATATGTATCGTAACCAGCTATCTCCACCCCTGTTTCCCTGCCCCTGGGCCTGCGAATGGGGCGAGGATGCTTACGGCTTGTGGCAGACCTTGAATTATGGCGGCGTACGGCAGGTGTTTCGCTGGATAGAACCGGGCAATTTTATGATGGGTTCGCCGGCGGATGAGGAGGAGCGGGAATGGTCGGGTGGCGGAGAGGGGACTGAAACACAACACCAGGTAACCTTGACCCAAGGTTTCTGGCTGGCGGACACCACAGTCACCCAGGCTTTCTGGCTGGCGGTGCTGGGCGGCGAGAATCCCAGCGGGTTTCAGGACAGCCCGGAACATCCGGTCGAACGAGTCAGTTGGGACGATGCTCGGCGCTTTATCGAAGCCTTGAACGCGGATGTTGCCGGCCTGAGCGCGCAATTGCCTAGCGAAGCGCAATGGGAATACGCCTGCCGGGCCGGCACCGCCACGCCGTTTTCCTTCGGCAACAACATTAGCCCGGAACAAGTCAATTACGACGGCAATTATCCCTATGCCGGCGCGGAAAAGGGCGTTTATCGGTGGAAAACCGTTGCGGTCAAATCCTTGCCGGCTAACTCTTGGGGTTTGTACGAAATGCACGGCAATCTCTGGGAATGGTGTCGGGATGTCTGGCAAGTGGACCTTGGCACGGCAGCGGTAGTCGATCCGCTGACGCAGGGTGACGGAACGACAGGCGGCGGCCGTGTGCTGCGCGGCGGCTCGTGGAACGACTTCGGCGGGGGCGTGCGTTCCGCCTTCCGTTTCCGCTACGCGCCGGACGATCGCGACCACCTCATCGGTTTCCGGCTTGCCCTAGGTCATACTGAGCTCGGGCCGGCGGCGGAGCCGAAATAAGCCAGGCCAGCCCGGCCGGACAGCGGCGTCGCGGAGCAGCCGCGGGCGGGACGGGCGGCCGGTTAATGCTGCTCGGTCGCCATCGGCGTAAAATAGGTTGTAAAAGAGGCGTTGTTCGGTTGTGCATCGTCTACAAAGTACGTCAGGTTCATTCAGAGGTAAGGATTTTTGTTTCCGCCAATTCGCTTGTTTGATTGGCGGATTACACCGAGTGCAGCGTCAACTTCAAACTACCATGCCGCGAT
This sequence comes from Methylomonas koyamae, assembly GCF_001644025.1. Lineage (GTDB taxonomy): Bacteria > Pseudomonadota > Gammaproteobacteria > Methylococcales > Methylomonadaceae > Methylomonas > Methylomonas koyamae_A. The sequence continues at coordinate 9,671 of NZ_LUUK01000204.1, read as the reverse complement.
GAAAACCCCCGCAAAAACCGTCGCCCCGGTCAGTTAGAGATTGTTGGTACCGCAGCCTTATTGTTTGCCGCGCAACGCAAAGGGTTGGTCGTGGATGCCGAGACGGTGATTGCACAACTCAATGGCGCCGGTTATCGAGCTTTCACCCAGCGTTGTGACCCAGCTAAAAAATGGAATGCCTTGATCGGCTATTCAAGAAGATGAACCGAACTCATCCCGGTCAGTGGTATTGAGTCCATGCCAAGCCTTTAGCGGCCGCCATCTCTGCGGTATCACTAAATTGCTTCGACGAGAGGCGTCAATGTAAAACCAGCTCTCACCCTTTATAATCCCCGCCTTTTCTACGATATTCACCGCACCATGTCCGTTCACGACACCCTGAAACATCTCGCCAAAAATCTCCACGACTGCATGAGTGCCGACCGCCACGGTTTGAAGCGGCAATTGGATAGATTGCGCGGCGAGGCGGGGAAGGGCAAGGATGTAACTGGGCAAGTTCAGCAATTGGCGGAGAAAATCGAGCGTTCGGTGAGTCGCTGCAACCAGCGCCGGGCCTCGGTGCCGGTGATTAACTATCCGGATTTGCCGGTCAGCGGTAAGAAGGACGAGATTGCCGAGCTGATTAAAAACCACCAGGTCACCATCGTCTGCGGCGAGACCGGTTCCGGTAAGACCACCCAGTTGCCGAAGATATGCCTGGACATCGGTCGCGGTATCGGCGGCATGATCGGCCATACCCAGCCCAGAAGGATCGCGGCGCGCACCGTGGCCGACCGCATCGCCGAGGAACTGGGCCAGGCCATCGGCAACACCGTCGGTTACAAGGTGAGGTTTCACGACCAGACCGCGCCGAATTCATTGGTCAAACTGATGACCGACGGCATTTTGCTGGCGGAAACCCAGAACGACCGCTATCTGAACCAATACGACACGCTGATCATCGATGAGGCCCACGAGCGCAGCCTGAACATCGACTTTCTGCTGGGTTATCTGCGTTGGCTGTTGCCGAAACGGCCGGATTTGAAAGTGGTGATTACCTCGGCGACTATCGACCCGGAGCGCTTCGCCAAGCATTTTAACGGCGCGCCTATCGTTAACGTTTCCGGTCGCACCTATCCGGTGGATGTGCGTTACCGGCCTATCGAGTTGATCGAGGAAGACGACGAAACTTCCGCCGATTTGCAGCAAGCGATACTGGATGCGGTGGACGAGTTGTACCGGGATTTGCGCGGCGACATTCTGATCTTCCTCAGCGGCGAGCACGAAATCCGCGAGACCACCGAATCCCTGCGCAAATCGCATAACAACGGCCGCTACGAGGTGTTGCCGCTGTACTCCAAACTCAGCGTCGCCGAGCAGGAGCGGGTGTTCAAGCCCTCCGGCAACAAGCCGCGCATCGTGCTGGCGACCAACGTTGCCGAGACTTCGCTGACCGTACCGGGCATTCGTTGCGTGATCGATTCCGGTCACGCCCGAATTAGCCGCTACAGCGCCAAAAGCAAGATTCAGCGTCTGCCTATCGAGCGTATCTCCCAAGCCAGCGCCAACCAAAGGGCCGGGCGCTGCGGCCGGGTGGCGGAAGGGATTTGCATACGCTTGTATTCCAAGGAAGATTACCTGGCTCGGCCGGAATTCACCGATCCGGAGATTTTGCGCACCAATCTGTCGTCGGTGATTTTGCAGATGGCGGCACTCAAGCTCGGCGACATCGAAGAATTCCCGTTCGTCGAACCACCCGACGAAAAAATGGTGCGCGACGGCAAGACTTCGTTGTTCGAAGTCGATGCCTTGGATAAGCAAGGCAACTTGACCGACACCGGCCGCCAGTTGGCGAAGATTCCGACCGACCCGAAGCTGGCGCGCATGCTGCTGGCGGCGGCGCAATTGGGTTCGCTGCATGAGGTCGCGATCATCGTTTCGGCCCTAAGCATTCAGGACCCGCGCGACAAGCCGGCCGACAAACTGCCGCAAGCCGAGGCCAAACACGCCCAGTTCAAGGCCGAAGATTCGGACTTCCTGACCCTGCTGAATCTGTGGAATGCCTTCGAGGAACAGAAGAAACACCTGACCAATAGCAAGTTGCGTAAATACTGCCAGGACAACTTTTTGTCCTACATCCGCATGCGCGAGTGGCACGACATCCATACCCAGATCATGCAGGTGGCGCGCGGCGATTTGGGCTTAAAGACCGCCGGCAATCCGGCCAATTACGAGCAAATTCACATGGCGCTGCTGCCGGGCTTGCTGTCGAACATCGGTTTCCGCCACGAGCAATACGAATACCTGGGCGCGCGCGGCCTGAAGTTTTTCATCTTCCCCGGTTCCGGCCAACACAAGGCACGGCCGAAGTGGATCATGGCCGCCGAGCAGGTCGAGACCAGCAAGGTTTACGCCCGCACCGTCGCCAAGATCGAGCCGGAATGGATAGAAGCCTGTGCCCAGCATTTGGTCAAGCGCAATTATTACGATCCGCATTGGGAGAAGAACGCCGGCCGTTGCGGCGTGTTCGAACGCACCTTGTTGTACGGCTTGACCCTGACCGCCAAGCGGAAAGTGCCGTACGAAAACGTCGATCCGAAAGCGGCGCGGGAGATGTTCATCCGTCATGCGCTGGTTAATCAGGATTACCACTCCAACGCGCCGTTTTTTAAAGCCAACGAAAAACTGCTGGAGGAGGTCGGTTACATTCAGCACAAGGGCCGCCGCGTAGATTTGATCGAGGATGAGGAATGGCTGTACCAGTTTTACGATAAAAAACTGCCGGCCGAAGTGGTCAGCGGCATCGCGCTGGATCAATGGCGCAAAAAGGTCGAGCGCGACAACCCGAAGATTCTGTTTCTGACCAAGGAAGACCTGACCAGGAACGACGACAACCAGATCAACGACTGGGATTTTCCGGACAGCAAGAAGGTCGGGGATTTGACTATCGAATTGCATTACCGCTTCGAGCCGGGCCATGACGAGGATGGCGTCACGGCCATCATTCCGGTGCACCAGCTCAATCAGATTCGGCAGATGCCGTTCGACTGGCTGGTGCCCGGCATGCTGGAGGAAAAAGTCACGGCGCTGATCAAGTCGCTGCCCAAACATTTACGCAAGCACTTCGTGCCGGTGCCGAACACCGCCAAGGCCTGTCTGGAAATCGAGCCGGATTTCAAGGGTTCGGTCTACGAATGGCTGAGCAATCGTTTGCGTAAGCTGACCGGCGAAGCAATCCCACTCAACGAATGGCAGCCGGATCAACTGCCGGAACATTTGAAGATGAACTTCCGCGTCGTCGACGATGCCGGTCGGGCTATCGGTTATGGGCGTAATCTGGTCAAGCTGCAAGCCGAACACGCGACCAAGGCCGGCGACAGTTTCGACAAATTGGCGCAGGAAGAAATGAATCACACCGGCTGCATCGCCTGGGCCTTCGACGACTTGCCTGAAACCTGGCAGTTCATGCAAAAAGGCCAGAGCTTCATCGGCTTTCCGGCCATCGTCGATGAAGGCCAGACGGTCGGTGTGAAAATACTGGAAACCCAGCACAAGGCCGAGCTGGCTCACTTCTACGGCCTGACCAAGCTGTATCAGTTGGTTTGTAAAAAAGATGCGCAATACCTATTAAAAAACCACGGCGTGTCGCCGGCCTTGCAACTGGCCTACAACCAGCTGCCGGCCCATCCCTTACTCAAAGACCGCGCCGGCGGCGACTTCAAGGACGATGTGTTGCACGCGATCTTCGCGGCGGTATTCGTCGAAGGCCAGGCCATCCGCACTCAGCAGCAGTTCGAGGCCATTTTGGCGGCGAAAAAATCGACGCTAATGACAACGATGACCCAGGTCGGCAAGCAAATCGGCGACATCCTCGGCCAATACCAAACGCTGCGGAAGCGCTTGCAACAACCCGGCGTTGCGCCGGGCGTGCGACAGGACATCGAGCAGCAGTTGGAGTTATTACTCTACAAAGGTTTTTTGCGGCATACCCCGGCCGGGCAATTGGCGGCGATCGCGCGTTATTTGAAAGCCAGCGAATGCCGCTTGGATAAACAAAAGCCGGATTCGCCGGACGTACAAGGTCTGAACAGGTTGTGGCAGCATTACTGGCGGCATATCGAAAAACAGATGAAGACCTTGACGCCGACGCCCGAGCGGGAAAGCTTCCGCTGGGCCTTGGAAGAATTGCGGGTGTCGTTGTTCGCGCAACAGTTGAAGACGGCATTTCCGGTATCGGTGCAGCGTCTGGAAAAGCAGTGGGATCAGGGCGTTTAGGCCGGCAGGCATCGCGCTTTGTCGGCTTAGGCTAATGTTCGCGAATCTCGATTTGCCACGAAGAAGGTTATTCGCGAGCCAGGAGCGGTTTCAGCGGCGAAGCGGCGGGTTTTTCGGTGTTCGATTTCGGCGCGCGAATGCGGCTCGGCTCGGGTCGCGACCGATCGTTTAACAAACTATGTTAAATAACGGATATGAAATCCGGCAAATCCCTCGGCCCGGCTTGCGCTGAGCGCTGGCCGCGGCTTGCCCGGCAGCCGCCGGGTTCAATCAGAGGGTGTTGCCGGGCACGCGCGGATGCCGGCGGCCGGCGGTGCCCGGCAGGTGCGCCGGTTTAACCGCCCCGGCAGTATCGCACGACTCGATTTGTGGCATGAATATGGCTGGAGGTCCGGTTCGCCAATCGGATTCCGCCAGGTTCAGGCTCATGCGTTCATGACAGTCGACATCAGCAACTTGTATCAAAGTTACCGCAAGGAATTAATCAACCATTTGTCGTGCATCGTTAAATGCCCGGACACGGCTCAGGATTTGGTGCAGGACAGCTACATCATTTTGGCCAAAACTTCGATCGACACGCCTATCGAGCATCCGCGCGGCTTTCTGTACCGTATCGCCGGTAACTTGGCCTTGGATTATCTGCGGCATTCTAAGATCGTCGAACGCCACGTCGAAACCCATGTCGCCGACGAAGCGCAACATCCCAGCCCGGAGCAAGAAGTCGGCGCGGATCAGCGCCGAACCTTGCTGCATTTGGCGATCGCCGAACTGCCGCCGCGTTGCCGCGACGTGTTCATCCTGCACAAGTTACGAGGGCTGAGCTACCGGGAAATCGCGCAACGATTGGCGATTTCCGAAAGCGCGGTGGAAAAACATATTATCAAAGGCTTGCAGCATTGTCGGGACCGACTCGGTCCGCATTTTGGCCGGCCCGACTTCGACTGAGGATTCGGCGCCGATGGACGTCTTATCAGCGGCAGTCCCATGCCGTGCCCGCCGTTTTATAATGCCCCATGACCGATTCAGTACCCGATAACGCCAAGGCTCAAGCCGTTGCCGACCAGGCCATGCATTGGTTCGCGCGCTTGCGGGGTGATTCGGCATCGTCGACCGAGCGGGATGCGTTCGCCGAGTGGTACGCCGCCGATTCCGCCCATCGCGCCGCCTACGACGATATTGCCCGATTTTGGCAAGACGACGATTTGGCCGGCGCCTTGGCCGACTTTTCGATAAGTGCCTCGGCGTTGCCCGCGAGGCGGCGGGTTCGCTATCGCATGCCGCTGTTGGCGGTGGCGGCCAGTTTGGCGTTGGCGGCGGTGGTTCTGCGTCCCGGTTTGAGTTGCCTGCGCGCCGATTTCTGCAGCGCCGTGGGCGAAGTCCGCAACGTGGAACTGGCGGACGGCAGCCGGATCACGTTGAATTCCGACACCGCGCTGTCGGTGGACTATCGGGCCAGCGAACGCCTGGTTCATTTGGCGTACGGCGAAGCCTATTTTGAGGTCAGCCACAATCCGGAACAGCCCTTCGTGGTCGACAGCAAGCATTGCCGGACCCGGGTGTTGGGTACCCGTTTCATTGTCCGCGATGGCGTTGGCCACGACGAAGTCTCGGTGCTCGGCGGCAGCGTCGAAGTGGGGCAAGGTCGGCAAGTCGCGGCGGTATTGAAAGCCAACGACAGCATCGCGGTCGGCGCCGACCAAGACGGTGGCCGCCGCAAACTGGCGCCCGCTGCGATCGGCGCTTGGTTGAAAGGTAGTGCGGTGTTCGACAATGCCTCGTTAGCCCAAGTCGTCGCCGAGCTGAGTCGCTATCGTCGCGGCCGCATTTTAATCAAGGACGCCGCCACTCGCGAGCTAAAAGTCAGCGGCCGTTTCAATATCGCCGATACCGATCAGGCCCTCGAAGCCCTGCGGCAAACGCTGCCGATACGGCTATACAAACTGACGCCCTGGCTGGTCGTTATCGGTTGAATTGGCGAGGTAGGCACTGGCTTATGGCGCTTCATCGCGCGGGAATGCTCTCGGTCGCCGCGTTAGCGCCTACCTCGGCGGCCTGGGAAGCCGCCGTCTGGAAGGCGCGGCTTCGGCCGTGATCGATGGCGCGGAATTTGGCCGGGCCGTTACTTGCCGCAAATACGCCGCGCGCCGCTCCGGCGTAAATAGAAATCACCGAGAATATGTTTGCGCGACCTGAGGGAAACTCGTCGCCGCCCGTCTTCCAGTCAACCTCGAGGTTTTCGAGGATCTTTCGACTACATCAGGAGACACGCATGGCAATTCCGACTTTTCGTCCTATTACCGCGAATTTCGGCACCTCGATGGCGCTGGCCATCGCGGCGGCGCTGACCTCGCCGGTCGCCATCGCCGCCGAGCAGACGCTGGACTACGACATACCTCCGCAAGCGCTGAGCAGCGCGCTGAACGCCTACGCCGACGTCGGGAACGTCCAGCTCAGCTACCCGGCCGGTTTGACCAGCGGCCTGCATTCGCCCGGCGTTTCCGGAAAATGGTCCCCGCGACAAGCCCTGGAAAAATTGTTAACCGGCACCGGGATCAGCGCCAAAACTACCGCCAACGGCACGATCACGCTGGAAAGCACGGCGGAGCCGTCAAAGCCGGGGTCCTCGGCGACCACGCCAACCTTGCCCAGCGTGACGGTGACCGGGCAGGCGGCTTACTTGAGTAGCGATCCCTATAATCCGGACTATCATCGGCGCACGGCGTCGACCGCGACCAAAACTGATACGCCGCTGATGGAAACGCCAACATCGATTCAAGTTGTGCCGCGCGCGGTGCTGGACGATCAACAAGCCATCCGGCTGGACGAAGCCACCAAGAACGTTAGCGGCGTGCAGGCTCCCAGGCAGTTGGGCGTGCTGTTCGACAACTTCATGATCCGCGGCTTTACGACGCCGTCGTTCAATGTTTATCGCGACGGTCTGCGCCTGGCATTGCAATCCTTCGAAACGGCTAACCTGGACCAAATCGAGATCTTCAAAGGTCCGCCGTCAACTTTGTTCGGCCGCAGCGCGCCGGGCGGTCTGGTCAACATGGTCACCAAAAAGCCGTTGTTCACGCCGTATTATTCGATCGGCCAGCAATTCGGTTCTTACGATTTGTACCGCACCACGCTGGATGCCACCGGTGCGCTTAACGACGATAAAACGCTGGCTTACCGAATGAATTTTTCCTACATGGATGCCAATTCCTTTCGGGATTTCGTCGGCAGGGATCGGGTGTTCGTGGCGCCGCAACTGACTTGGAAGCCGAACGACGCGTTTGAAATCAACCTGGGTTATGAATACAAAAAGGACAATATTATCGGGGATAGGGGAATCGCGGCGGTAGGCAACCGGCCGGCCAACGTGCCGATCAGCCGTTTTCTTGGCGAACCGAGTTTCTCTTCGCAGCAAGCCGAAAGCCATCTGGGTCACTTAAGTTGGACCTACCATTTTAATGACGACTGGAAGATTCAACAGCGCTTCGCGGTGAACATGCTCGATACCTTTAACCGTAACATCGTGCCGATTTCCATGGAAGCCGATAACCGGACTGTCAATCGCGGTCTGTTTTACGGTTTGACCGAACGGGCCACCTATACCCAAGATTTAAATCTCAACGGTAAGTTCGATACCTTCGGCATTGGCCACAACGTGCTGCTTGGTTTCGATTACTATCGCTTTGAGGAAAGTCGGGGGGTGACCTTTCTGCCTGGCGCGGCTTTTATTCCCGCAATCGATATCTTTAATCCGGTATACGGCAACGTCAAGCTTCCAAACGACTTGGCTAAAAACAATTTCGTTATCGAAAATCAAGAATGGTTCGGGTTATATTTTCAGGATCAGGTCGATCTAACCAAAAATCTGCATTTTTTGTTTAATGGACGGCACGATTGGTCTACCGCAATCGCGGGATTCTCTAACTCGGCGATGCCGGAGGCCACAGCAGTAGCGGCGGAAAAATTCAGCCCGCGCCTGGGCTTGGTTTATCAACCGGTTAAATGGCTTTCCTTGTTTGCTAATTGGACCGAGGCTTTGGGGGCGTCCAATGGCCGATCAGCCGCCGGCTTGCCCTTGCCGGCGGAACTTGCCGAACAATTCGAAGGCGGAATCAAAACCGAACTTTTTGACGGACGTCTGACTGCATCGCTTGCCGCATATGAGTTGACCAAGCGCAATGCGCTTACCGACGACAGTTCCACCCCCGACCCGTCTGACCAAATCGCGGTGGGCGTGGCCCGCAGCCACGGTTTGGAATTCGATTTCTCCGGCGAATTGACCGACCGATGGAAAGTCATCGGCAGCTATGCCTACACGGACGCCCGGTATTTGCAAGACAATGGCCAATTCGGTGATGCGCCACTGGTCGGCAAGCGCTTGCCGAACTCCCCGGAACATTCCGCCAATTTATGGACCAGCTACCAAGTGACGGACGGTTTTAAAGTCGGCACCGGCGCCTATCTGGTCGGCAAGCGCCAAGCCAACGCGGCCAACAACTGGCAATTGCCGGGCTACGTGCGCTGGGACGCGATGGCGGCTTACCAATGGACGCTCGGCAAGTCTAGGATGACGGCGCAGGTAAACGTCAACAACATTCTCGACAAGCGTTACTATGCCTATGCCGACGAATTCGGGAATCCGCGCTTTGACGCGATGCCCGGCGAACCGACCACGATACTGGGCTCGCTGAAGGTTGAGTACTGAGACCTGGCTTGATTAATAACGGTCGTTTTAACAGGGGGAGGGCGGTCGTTTGTTCGTATGCGGCGGCCGGCCGACAACAAACGGGAGCAGGGATTTATTGGTTTGGCGGTAGGTAAAACCCAAGTTAAAAACGTCTTATCAGTATAAGCTTGCCGCGCGAAAGGACTATAAAATCATGAACTCACCCGCATCCGCCGTTACCGCCGCTCCAGTCAATGCCAACGCCAAAAGAACCGCGTGTTTGGAAGGGCTCAAGGCCCGCCGCAAACTCTGGCTGAAAGTCCATCTTTGGCTGGGTTTGAGTCTGGGTTTGTTTTTGGCGTTGATCGGCTTGACCGGCTCGGTCCTGGTATTTTGGCAGGAAATCGACCGGGCGCTGAATCCCGCATTGTACGTTTCGGCGCGCGCCGGCGGCGATCACCAGTCCCTGGACTCGATATTCGCGGCGGCCGAGCGCGTCGCGCCGCCGGCTTGGGAGTCGGCCTGGGCCGACGCGCCTACCGCGGCCAACGGCAATTATGTGTTCGGTTTTTATTACCCGAGCGGCAGCCAATCGCCCGAATCCGCGCAATCGTTGAATATCGCCATCGACCCCTACACGGCGGAGCCGGCCGGACGGCGGGTGTTTTATCACGCCAGCAATCCGCTGAAACACAGCTTGATGGGGTTTTTCTTCAAGCTGCATTATGCCTTGCTGTTGGGGGATACCGGCGTG
>NZ_LUUK01000203.1 GCF_001644025.1 Methylomonas koyamae | reverse complement strand
CTGGGCGCCGCCGACCAAAACATTCCGCCCGCGCTAGTCCAAACGGCCTTGCGCCGACGTCCGAACGCCCGCGTCGAGATCGTCGATGCCGGGCACGGCCAAGGCTGGCCCGGACTTTGGCCCGGCATACTCCGGAAAATCGCCGACGATTTGGCCGCCGGCGGCCGTTGATTTGCAGCGCGGGGGTTTTCTGCTATGGTTCCCGCACCGTCCCCACACCCGATAGGTGTCCGCATGAAAGCATCGCATCTTCGTCACCGCGGCTTGGCCCTGGCCATCGCCGGCATTCTGCTCGGCGCCTGCGCCCGCGACGTCAGCCAGGAAGAAATGGCCAAGGCGACCGAAGGCTACATCGTCGCCGACACCAACAAGCTGCTGGTCGTCGACTGCTTGCTGCCCGGTCAGGTCCGCAAACTCGGCGCCGAAATGACCTATCTGTCCGCCCGCCGGCCGGTCCGCACCACCGCCGCCGATTGCGAGGTGCGCGGCGGCGAGTATGTGGCTTACGACCGAGCCAACTACGCCAGCGCGTTGAAAATCTGGCTACCCAAGGCCCAGGAAGGCGATGCCGCCGCCCAATTGACGGTCGGCGAGATCTTCGAAAAAGGCCTGGGCACGACCGCCGATTACAAGGCGGCCGCCCAGTGGTACGAAAAAGCCGCCGCCCAGGGCAATTTTCAGGCGCAATTGAATCTCGGCCATTTGTACGAGAAAGGCTTGGGCGTCCCGCAGGACAAGGATGCGGCATTGCGCTGGTACCGCAAGTCGGCGGGCCTCGATCAAACCGACATCCAGTTCGCCCCTGCGGTCGATGCCAAGGAACTGGAAACCCTGCGTGGCGAAGTCGCCGAATCGCGCAAGGAAGCCGAGGCATTGCGCGGCCAGTTGCAGGACATCCGCCAGCAGGCGCTGGACCAGCAAGACAGCCTACGCAAGGCCCAATCCGAACTGGAAACGCTACGCCATAAGCTACAACAGCAAAAAGCCGCGCCGTCCGGCGGCGACACCTCTGCGCTGGAACGGCAGTTGCGCGATAAAGAAGCCCAATTGAAGGAACAGCAAGCGCGACTCGGCACGCTGACCGAAACACTGAAGCAGGAACGCCAACGCCAAAAATCGGACGATGCCCCCCGGAGCGGCAAAACACCGGAGGTCATCAAGACCAACGATGTCGAAAATCGATTGAACGAAAAGATCGAAGCCTATCAAAAGCAATCGGCCGAATTGACCGCCTGGCTGACCTCGCCGGACAAACTGGACCGCTCGCGCATCGACGCCCGCAAACAAGCGCTGCAACAACAAGCCAAGGACATCGCCGAACTGAAACAACAATTGGAACAGCAAAAGTCCACGCTGCTGGCGTCCGGCTCCGGACCGAACATCGAGTTGATCGAACCGGCCGTCACCGTGACGCGGGGCATTCCGGCGATCCAATTCAGTAGCGGCGAACGCAGCAAGCGCCTGGTCGGCCGCATCGACGCCATCAAGGGCTTGAGCAAACTGATGCTGAACGACAAAGCCATCAAGGTGGATAGCGACGGCCGCTTCGAGACCGACGTCAGCCTGCAAGGCGACGAAACCCTGGTGCAAATCGTCGCCACCGACAAACGTAATCAAAGCAGCAACCTGAATCTGCGTCTGCTGGCCGGCGACAATCAGGCCCAGGCCAGTTATCCAAGCAGCAACGCCAACGACATTAAACGTCCCGGCGACATACAATTCGGCAAGTTTTACGCGCTAATCATCGGCAACAACGATTACGGCGCCTATTCCCCACTAAAAACTCCGATCGCCGACGCCAAGAGCGTCGAACTGCTGTTACGCGAGCGCTACGGCTTTAAAACCAAATTGCTGATCAACGCCAATCGCCACGCGATCATGTCGGCGTTCAACGAACTCAATCAAAAGCTCACCGACCAGGACAATCTGCTGATTTATTACGCCGGCCACGGCGAAATCGATCAAAAAAGCCAGACCGCCTATTGGCTGCCGGTCGACGCCGAAGTCGGCAACAGCGCCAACTGGATTTCCAGCCAAAGCATCACCGAATTCATCGGCATCATGCCGGCCAAGCACATCATGGTCGTCGCCGATTCTTGCTACTCCGGCGCCTTGACCGGCTCGGCGATCGCCAAATTGCCGGACGGCATGGACGAAGCCAAGCGCGAACGCTGGCTGAAAGCGATGAACGCCCGCAAGGCCCGCACCGTGCTGACCTCCGGCGGCGTCAAGCCGGTGATGGATCAAGGTGGCGGCGATCATTCGGTATTCGCCAACGCCTTCTTGAAAGTGCTACGTGGCAACAAGCGCATCATCGAGGATTACGACATCTTTCGCGACGTCGCCAACCAAGTTCGCACCTCGGCCTCGCGCGGCGGCTTCGAGCAAACGCCGCAATACGCCCCGCTGCAACACGCCGGTCACGAAGGTAGCCCGTTCTTTTTCGTACCGGAGGCTTGATGCCGGACCGTTTTCCATTGGACGGAGCGATGCGGCGGCTCAGCGAACGACATAGCTAATATCGGGTGTTTATCCCCGCTGCGTTGGGAGAGCAAACGCCGCAATACGCCCCTTTGCAACACGCCGGTCACGAGGGTAGCCCGTTTTTTCGTACCGGAAGCTTGAGGCCGGACCGCCTTCCATTGGCCGAGGGCAATGCGGTGGTTCACCGCTGGCTGAGCGGAGTCGAAGCCAGCTTTTCGCTTCGACTTCGCTCAGCGAACGACTTAGCCAATAAGGTAACCCGTTCTTTTTCGTACCGGAGGCTTGAGGCCGGACCGCCTTCCATTGACCGGGGCGATGCGGCGGTTCAGCGCTGGCTGAGCGGAGTCGAAGCCAGCTTTTCGCTTCGACTTCGCTCAGCGAACGACTTAGCCAATAAGGTAGCCCGTTCTTTTTCGTACCGGAGGCTTGAGGCCGGACCGCCTTCCATTGCCGGGGCGACGCGGCGGTTCACCGCTGGCTGAGCGGAGTCGAAGCCAGCCAGTTCGCTTCGACTTCGCTCAGCGAACGACATCACTAATATGGAAGCTTACGCTATTCGACATCGGTTGCGGCTCTCATCAGCGACCGACATAGCTAGCATCGAGGTGTTTATCCCCCGCTACGTTGGGAAAGGGCGTTTTTAGTTCGCGCTGAATAATGACCGCTCTTTTTACTCTGAAAGTCGTAAGGCAAAATCAGGACATACCTGTCGTTCAAACCGCTCCCTATCCCCTCTATTTCATTGTTCCGGGTGAAACCTCCACCATGATCGTTATCTGATATTCCCGCTATCGACCTATACTTCGCATTCCGCTTGGGCAATACCGATTCTCGATCGACCCACCGGCTATTTATTCCAGAAACTCATAAGCCACGGAATTTATCCGTAAGCTCGGTGACCGCACCCGAGCCGGCCACAAGACCGATTGCGGCATCGCAAGCGGCCACACGGCACCGCAATTAAACTGTGGCATTTCACACACCTGTCAAACGTTTTTCACCAGTCGCCTTTAGCAACCGACCGCGCGCCAAAGTGGCCCGCAACCTCGGTCGAACGTGCAAACCAGGCCAATAGAACGTCTCAAACTCCCCACCGACCGCGTCTGCTTTTTTCACTAACGCCGAACACTTGGCGGCTGCGATTATTTCTCTAATTGTTCTACGTTATTTGCACAGCGTGATTCAAATCACATAATTTTTTAATGGAAATTAGCCATTTAACATAGCTGCAATTTTCAGGTTTTCCATTTAATTGAAAACTATAGCTTTTATGAATGGCACACTTCTTGACTTTATCCAGAATGCCGATCACCGGCCATCGCGCCAACCACTTGCCGCGATAGCCGCCGAGGCGCCGGAAAAGGGCGATCTCGGCTGTTCTGAGGGGGGCAGACGTTCGGCATTTACGATATCGCACCACTTACAAGGAATACCCATGTCTTATACCAAAACCAAATTTTCCTCCACCCGCAAAACCATGCTGGCACTCGCGGTTTCGCTAGCCGCGTCCTCCGCCGCGCAGGCGGCCGTGGTCACCGGCACGATTCGCGCCGCGACCGACGCGACCTACGGCGCCGGCACCACCATCGATTACTGGGCGTTCGATTTAAGCGCCGACGCCAACATCGTGATCGATGTCCGCGCTAACGAAGGCTATTCCAACGGCTGGGGTTCACATCCGAACGCTTACGTGGACTTGAACGGCGACGGCGAAATCACACTGGCCGATACCCAGTTCCGTCTGTATCAGGATACGGTGTCTATCGATACCGAAATCACCAGCGCCGACGACGGTTCCAGCTACACCCCGCCGGGCGACAGCAACGGTTGGGCGGACGGCACCCTGATGTCGCGCGACTCCTATCTATCCACCGCGCTGGGCGCCGGCCATTACATCATTGCGTTCGGCGACTACAAACTGGATTCCAACGATGGCGTGCAAGGCTTCAATTCCGGCGACACCATCACCGCCGCCACCGGGATCAACCCCTTTACCGGCGCTACCGGCCAAGACCATTTCGACTACCAATTGACCTTCCTGGCCAGCGACTTCACCACCGGCGACAGCCTGAACGTCAATGCCTTCCAAGTCAACCTGAACGGCGATCCGATCGACCCCGCGCCGGTGCCGGTTCCCGGCGCGGTATGGCTGTTCGGTTCGGTCCTGGCCGGTTATCTGGGTTCGGCCAAACGTAAATCGGCCTAACCATCCCCACTCGGAGTAACCGCAACCGGACGAATCGCGTCGATTTGCCGTTGGCGGTTACTCCCGCACCCTTGGAATCATTCCGGCGCCGTTCGATTCGGCACCGAAACAGGAGACTGTAAGCATGTCTATCAATAAATTATTCGAAACCACTTTACTGGCATCAGCGTTGACTCTGGCGTTCGCGCAACCGGCCGCCGCCGCGTGGACCGGCAACGACAACAGCGTCGAATTGGGCACGACCATTACCAACCCTGCCTTCAACGGCAGCACCGTCGGTTTTTCCGGTAACCCGGCGCTGACCAACGACGCCTGGGGGATGCAAGCCGCGTTCACCAATTTCTATCTACCGACTTCCGCGCAAAGCGTCATCATCGACGCGCGTTCGTCCGCCGGCAATTACCCGGCTTTCTCGATCTTCCGCACCAACGTGGCCTATTCCGGCGACACGGTCGGCGTAGACACACCCGCCGAGGTCACCGGACAAATCCATAAATTCAACTCGGTCGGCCAAGCCGGCGATCCCGGCATCATCTGGGCCACCGGACCGGACGGCATCGTCGAAACCCTGGGTTACGTCAGCTCTTCGTCCAATAACTACGTCAACTCTTACGGCGGCGTCATCGACTCGGGCGCGCACGACATCAGCAACGACGACTTGTACGAAACCGGCGTCACCGGCGCTATCGGCGTGACCGGCAACCCAGCCTTCGCCACCACCAAACGCTACGCAACCTTGACTTTGACCGACCTACAAGCCGGCTGGTACGCAATATTCGTCGGCGGCGCGGACATCGCCGGCACCGGCGGGGATATCACCGTCAAAGTCACCGCCTCGGCGGCGGCATCGACCTACACGCCACCGGCGGCCGTACCCGTTCCGGCCGCGGTTTGGTTGTTCGGTAGTGCCCTGGTCGGCTTCCTGGGTCTGAATCGCAAATCGGTACGCGTCTGACCGACGGCTGCCCCGCCAACCTTCGGTTGGCGGGAAGTCGGCAAATGTAACGCTAACAAAATGTCGCCAAGGATGGCGGCCCTTCAATCGGCTATCTGAACCTTCAGACACGCCGCCGTAATGAATTCCGGGCGACGGCCGATCGGCCCACCGCCTATTTCTCTTGTTTAAATTCGCAGAGTAAGACCATGCGCATAATCCGCACTATCCGTTTATCAGGCTTGATGGCCGCCGCAATCGTTTTCAACACACCGCTGTCGGCGGCGGAATTGGCTCTGGGACCGATGCCGATCAGCCTGAAAACGCTGCCGGTGCCGCCAGTACCAGGCCTGGTGGACGGTAGCGCCCCGATTGTGGTCAATAAAGCGGCGGCCATCGCCCTCGGAAAAGCCTTATTCTGGGATAGCAACGTCGGCAGCGACGGCATGGCTTGCGCCTCCTGCCACTTCCACGCCGGTGCGGACGGCCGCACTAAAAACCAAGTTTCGGCCGGCGGCCAATCGGCCTCGATCGCCGAACAAATCTTCGACGCCGCCGCCGACGCCACCCCGTTGGGTCCCAACCGGCCGCTCAGCGTATTCGACTTTCCGCTACACCAGCGTGAAAACCCATTGGCCGATTCGACGGTGATGTTCGATACCGACAATGTGGTCGGCTCCGCCGGCACCTTCGCGGGCGATTTCAAAGCGGTCACCCGCTATAGCAGCGGCATCGACACCTGCGACCGCGCCCCCGACCCGATATTCCGGGTCGGCGCGAACGGCACCCGGCGGGTAACGCCGCGCAACGCGCCGACCGTGATTAACGCGGTGTTCAACCACCGCAACTTCTGGGACGGCCGCGCCAACAACAGTTTCAACGGCAGCAGTCCTTGGGGCGACCGCGACCCCAATGCCGGCGTCTGGGTGCTGACCGGCACCCGAACCGTGCAAAAACAACGCTTGCGTTTGATCAATTCGTCGTTGGCCTCGTTGGCGGTGGCACCACCCACCAATCACACCGAAATGAGCTGCAACAATCGGACTTTGCTGGACTTGGGCCGAAAACTGCTGTTCCGCCAACCGCTACAAAACCAGTCGGTGCATGCCTCCGACAGCGTGTTGGGTCCCTATAGCTTTAGCGATGCCGACAAGTTGAGTCCGGGACTGAACACCACATACGCCGGGCTGATTCGGCAAGCCTACAACGCCAAATATTGGTCGTATTCGGGTAGAGTGCCGGTTAGCCCGCCGGTCGGCCAATCGCCTTACACCCAGTTGGAAGCGAACTTTCCGATGTTCTTCGCGTTGGCGATTCAGCTTTACGAAAGCACCTTAATCTCCGACGAAGCGCCGTTCGATACCAGCGCCCGCGATGCCAATCACCAACCGATAGACCTGAGTGCCGAAGAATTGAACGGTTTGAAACAATTCAGAAGCAATCAATGCGGGCTATGCCATTTGGGGCCGAACTTCAGCTCGGCCTCGATCGCAGCCAACGCCGCCATCGCCCAAACCCACCCCGAAGCCTTCGGCGAACCGACCTTCCGCATCAGCGCCAGCCCGAACGTGGTCAACCGCATTCCGCTGATGGTCGGCAACCAGCCGGTCACCGCGTTCTACGACACCGGCTTTTCATCGAACGGCGCCGCGCGCGAGGCCAACGACATCGGTGCCGGCGGCGTGGACGATTTCGGCAACCCGCTGTCGTTCAGCAACCAATATTTACAATTGTTGGCCGGCAATACCTCCGCCATTCTGGACAGCGAAGTCAATGCCGTGCGCGCTTGCGATTTTCAAAATGCGATGGCGACCAATATGACACTCCGCTATTCCCTACCCAATTTGTTTACTCAAACCGACGGCCTGCTGCCGCAACCGCAAACCACCGCGAATTGCTTCCTGCCGTTAAGCAACGCCTTCATCCCAACACCGGCGGCGGCGCAAGCGGAGCTAAACAAAGCGGTGAACAAAAGAATGGTCGCGGCGGTCGCCGCCACGTTTAAAACGCCGACGCTGCGCAACATCGAATTGACCGGTCCCTACATGCACAACGGCGGCATGGCGACCTTGGAGCAAGTGGTGGAATTTTACAGTCGCGGCGGCAATTTCAACCTCGACAGCAAGCACGTGACCCGGGTATTTCCCCAACCCACCTTGCAGTCCAATCCGCAAAACCGCGCCGATTTGGTGGCTTTCCTGAAAACCTTGACCGACGAGCGCGTGCTTTACCAACGGGCGCCGTTCGATCATCCGGCTTTGAAAATTCCGCACGGACAGGTCGGCGACGAAACCGCGACCTTCAGCGGCAATCCGCTCAACGCGGCCTTGTCCAAGGACGAATATCTGCAGCTCCCGGCCGTCGGCGCCGACGGCGTCACCGAACCGCTGACCAGCTTCGAACAGCGTCTGGCGCATTGAGGAAATCGAGAACCGCTTGAGCCTCGCGCATTACCGGAGCGTGACCGCGACCCTGATTTTCGGACCGCGACACCGGCATTGCGTCGGGGCGGCTTCAGCCGCGATCAAAAGCGTTTGGCATGGGACACGCTTTCAGTCGCCGCTAAAGCGCCTCCCACAACTTGATGTTTGCGCCGACACATTCCCGCGCCACGCGCGGGAACGGCCGAACGGCTTGACTTACTTCAAACCCATGCAACTGGCGTAATAGCTGACGGTGCCGGACCAATCGGAAAAGATGCCCAAAATACCGACGTCCCGCGCCAACACATCCAGCGTGGTCATGATATCGCCGTCGTTTTCCAACGCATCCAGCGTGGATTGATAATAAAACGACGGGCTGGCCGTGCCTTTGGTCGGCAACACTTCCTCGACGATACGGCCGGAACGCTCCAAGGTCCAGGTAATGATGCCCAAACCGGCGGCCTTGGCGTCCTTGGCGTATTGCGAGGGCACGATTTTGCCGGTGGCGTCCACGCTGAGCAACATCCACATCGGTGGGGCGACGATCTTGATACCCTGCGCGACGTATCCCTTCAAATCCGCGGCGGTCGGAACGTCGGCCGGCGTATTGGCGTCGTCCAGATAAACCGCTTGCTGGCCGAAAGCCGGCTCATGCTGAATCCAATACAGCACATCGTCCTTGTTAAACGACTGCGCCCAAACGGTTTTCGGCGAAACGCCGGCCGCCTTGTATTCGTCGATCATGGCTTGCGCGTACGCGGCCTGACTGCCGAAGACGTCCTCGACCTGCAATTTGGCGTTGCGGTTGGGGCTTTTCAATTCCGGCGTGTATTTGCTGCCCAGTTTTTTCAACAGCGCGATACTCTCCTGGTGCGTCAGCAGCGTGCCACCGGTCGAGTAAAGATCGGTCCGCCAGTTGGCGGTACCCGCCAAAAACTGTTCCGGCGTCACGGCGTTGGGGTTGGACGCATCCATCTTGCCTTTCAGCGACTTGAACTCGGACAAGCTCAAATCGCTGGTGCAGCACAGCGCCGACGCGGCCTTGGTGCGCTTGCCGGTCGCATCGAACTCGGCCGGCGAAAACGGCTTGGAGCAGGCGGCCGCCAACGGCGTGACCAAGATATTGGTCGTGGTATGCAGATCGCATTGGTCGTGACGGCACACTAGTTCGCCGTCCTTGGTAAAGGTCACGTCGCATTCCTGCACGCCCGCGCCCATCCGCGAGCCGGCTTCATGGCTTTCCTGGGTGTGCTCCGGAAATTGCAACGTGCCGCCGCCGCGATGACCGATCGAAAAATGGGTTTTATGGAATGGCCCGTCGCCGCAGCTCTCCAGTTTGGATTTCAAGCGGCCGGGGCTCATTTTATCGATCAAATAATAAGGCCGCGGCCCCACTTGCACGCTTTCGTCTTGCTGCCAGCGATCGGCATCGCGCCCCAAATCCTTACCGTCCGCGCCGGCCAAGGCCGACCACAGACAACCGCTTAACAGCAGCATTCCGGCTGCATGACGCGTCAATCTCTTGCTTATCAACATTGCAATCTCCCAGGGTTCTCGAATAGTTTGCGCCGGCCCCGCCCCGTTGCCGCGACAGCGAACGGGCGCTCTAAAACAGATAGCCGGCAATGCGTTACCGCGAACACTGTGTATCACGCCAATATTTCAACCGCGTTAATCGCAACGATCAGCGGACCTATCGCGCGATGCGCGCGATGGCGAACGACCGCGACGCGACGAGCCGCGCTCACCCTTTGCCCGCGCCAACAGACAGACGACAACAAGCAAGCTCGCCGAAGCAATAGCGAGCGTCCTGTAATCAACACGGAACCTTCTCTGGCGAACATCGAGCGATCTCCGATCAACACCGGCCGTTCTACGATCAACATCGGATGTTCTAAGATCAACACCGGACGTTCTACGATCAACACCGGACGTTCTACGATCAACACCGGACGTTCTACGATCAACACCGGGCGTTCTCCAATCAACACCGGGCGTTCTACGATCAACACCGGACGTTCTCCGATCAACATCGGACGTTCTCCGATCAACACTGGCCTCCGGCTAAAAATCACTGTTGCTTGCCTGACAAACAATCGACGTTGCGTGTCCGCGCTAAATGCGTGCGTCTTCAGAATAAAAACCCGGCTGCTAAAACAGGATTACCGGATATTGATCGGCCGACGCCCGATGTTCACCACACACCGTTGCATGTTCAAAATAGAATGCCGGCTGTTCGGCACGGAGCGCCGGAGAATGCGCGGTGCGTCTTGCCGCTTTATCTGATCAGTTCGCCGAACTCGGGCAGATCGATGTCGTTCGAAACATGCCAAGTCGCCCGTGCGACAACGCACAACCCTGTGCCTGAGCGAAGCCGAAGGCCATCCGGCTAAGCCGCCCGTGCGCTGGCGGACGACCCGGTGCCTGAGCGGAGCCGAAGGCCATCCGGCTATGCCGCCTGTGCGGCGGCGGACGTTTGGATGTCGTCAGATAACCGCCGTCTTCCTTTCTAAGCCGCCTGTGCGGCGGCGGACGGTTCATGAGTCGATTAATCGGCGGAGCGATGTTTCTAAGCCGCCTGTGCGGCGGCGGACATCTAACGACGTCTCGGACTCGAAGTTATCCGTTTCTAAGCCGCCTGTGCGGCGGCGGACATTAGTGAGTAATGATGATCCATATTGGCTGATTTCTAAGCCGCCTGTGCGGCGGCGGACGTTTTGCCGGCGGCCAGGGTTTGGTTGATGCTTTTCTAAGCCGCCTGTGCGGCGGCGGACACGAGGCCGCGCGCGGCCCTTTCCCTGCGTTCTTTCTAAGCCGCCTGTGCGGCGGCGGACCTGGCATGTCGCGCTGGGTTTTGCCGACGCCTTTTCTAAGCCGCCTGTGCGGCGGCGGACCTGCGCTTTGGCAAAGCTGTAGACGGCATGTAGTTTCTAAGCCGCCTGTGCGGCGGCGGACTTATTTCGCTGGGAACTGGCGCCGTTGCGTAATTTCTAAGCCGCCTGTGCGGCGGCGGACCCTGGTGACATGTCAAATGCATGTGCGGTTCTTTTCTAAGCCGCCTGTGCGGCGGCGGACCAGGTGTGCTTCTTCTACGACTGCGGCGATCTTTTCTAAGCCGCCTGTGCGGCGGCGGACGGTGCCGACTCGGGTTCTCTTGGCTGGGCATATTTCTAAGCCGCCTGTGCGGCGGCGGACGAACCCAGCGGCGCGGTCGTAGTGCAATCCAATTTCTAAGCCGCCTGTGCGGCGGCGGACTTTGTCGGTGCGTCGCTTCGCTCCCTATTGATTTTCTAAGCCGCCTGTGCGGCGGCGGACGATGACCTTGGCACCGACCAAGCCTTGGTGCTTTTCTAAGCCGCCTGTGCGGCGGCGGACACCCGCTGGATTTCCTGACCGACTACGCCAATTTTCTAAGCCGCCTGTGCGGCGGCGGACTTGAATTTGGACTATTTCGACGCTGGGAACATTTTCTAAGCCGCCTGTGCGGCGGCGGACTGTCTACCCTCGCAATTGCCTAAAAGGGCTAATTTCTAAGCCGCCTGTGCGGCGGCGGACTAACAGGCGCGCCGACCTCAGGCTCAAACAAATTTCTAAGCCGCCTGTGCGGCGGCGGACCCGGCCGACTGCTCGACGGCGTTGAGCATAATTTTCTAAGCCGCCTGTGCGGCGGCGGACAAGTGTTGGATTTCGGATTATCGATGTCATGCTTTCTAAGCCGCCTGTGCGGCGGCGGACAAGCATGGGCCTTGCGTGAGGCAAGAATCAATTTTCTAAGCCGCCTGTGCGGCGGCGGACGTGGATGTGGAGCAGAGCGGCGGCGGCGTGTATTTCTAAGCCGCCTGTGCGGCGGCGGACTGTCTACCCTCGCAATTGCCTAAAAGGGCTAATTTCTAAGCCGCCTGTGCGGCGGCGGACTGCTGACAGAAATGCAGGCAAGCCGGCCATTTTTTCTAAGCCGCCTGTGCGGCGGCGGACGATTGCAATCCTGGCAACAACGGCCCAACGATTTTCTAAGCCGCCTGTGCGGCGGCGGAC
>NZ_LUUK01000202.1 GCF_001644025.1 Methylomonas koyamae | reverse complement strand
AACTTTTTGCTAAGAGCTTATCCTTATTAATCTCCGTCGCAAATAAATGCGCATCTGTAAACAACAGCGACAACAATATAAATATGTGATTTATCTTCATCTAAATTCCATATGGCACTCAGCAACGGGGATCAGAGAAAAGTTAAATACAATGTTACTCTAGGGAACATCTGATTAATTCAGTTTTTCAAGATAAATTTATGCATAAGCCATTGATTTAATTCGATATGAAATTTGAAGACACGAATTAATCAGAGGCTCCCTAGCCCTATTATTCATTATTGGCTATCCGACCAGGATTCCAAAAATTTAAGTGCATCAAGCAATGTATCAACTTGACACTCTGAATTGCCAGATAATTCATTTATTAGGTTTGATAATTTTACCCACTGAGAAATAAGCGATAGTAGAAACAACTCTTCATGGATAACGCAAAATTTATAACGAAATAGGCAAGCCGCACTTAATCTATCTCTATGCGAATAGAGGAAAGATAAATTCTTTTCTTTTATAGACGAATATGCGGACTCGAAAATAAAATCGCTTGAATACTCCTTTGCCAACTTAAAAGCATTTACCCTAGAATATTTTTCGCTACAAAAAATAGTTTCTTCATTTGCGTACAATACATCCGGCCTAGTAATTAAGTATTGCACCATGTTGCCTGCTATTAGAGTTAACTCCTCATTCCCTGGCAATCCGTATATCTCTTGACATGAATACCAAGTTGAGTTTTCCAGGACAGAAACAAATGCATTTTGCATCAAGTCAATACGATCTTTTGAGCCACCGTCTAAACAAAATAGTTTATTTAAAATATCCATTAATCCTGCCAAAATAAATTATTAAGGGACGCAGTTTTTTGCTACTGAAGTTGAGCAATGTGCGGCAGCATTTCGTTTGCTAGAAAAGGCCGCAAGGCGTAATCTTAGGGCGTCGAGAGGCGAAACCGTATTGCGCCGCATGTTGACTTTTAATCATTCGGCGCATTACGCTATTGCCAATGCGCCCTACGCGAGCTATAGCCCCTACTCATATTCGGGTTAACTATCCTACATACACCCATCATACCCAGATCAGTTACAGCCGTAGATCGCTAAGACTAATGATTTTATGCAAAATAAATTTACCTCCTTCAATAACAGCTTTCGAATTATTTTGAACGACAAAAAGACCATTTTCGTTTTTAAATAAAAAAATCTTAGTCGAAAGGTTAAATATCATTCCTTTCTCTACAAAGTCCTTTTCAATTAACTTTCGACCTCTGCCATCCAATATATCAAGCCTCATGCCATTTTCCGGCAATCCATAAACGACAACAATTCGATCATTATAAAAACTTACACCCCCTGCCATATCAGCTACTTTATTGGCTTTTATCGAAAAGACAACGCTCTCCCATTTCTCCTTAAAATTAGAATCGAACAAACTGACAACTCTGTTTAATGAACCAGACTTGAAATTCTCATACGTAATTACAACATCACCAGTTTGATTTAATTCAAAACTCGCATTGCGTCCTTCAATGAATTTGCTTTTAATTAATTCGCCATCCGATGACAACCAACCAAACCAGATTGAATCTTTACCTTGCGAGCTAAAAACAGAACCAAGCAAAACCACTTTTCCGTCTTTTGCAAATAATCCATTATGAACATCAATATTGGACTCATAATAACGCTCCCATTCAATGACTCCGTCCAAGCCTGCTTTCAGCGCCGCACCTTTACCCTCGGAACTTCCAATCAACAAATAGCCTTTATTCAGGACTAACAGCTCCTGAAATACTGGCGCATGAAATAATTTAAACGAATCAAGCTTAATAACAGGAAATCCATCTAGAATAATTAAGTAACCAGAACTTTCTTTAATTAGACAAATAAAACCATGACCATCTTCAATCATAGACTCTACACTAAAATCCTGATTTTCATTATTTAGATACTTGCCCTTAATCTCACTATAGACTGAGTCTGACTCAATAGCGCCAGAAACATTAACTCTCCATATTTTTTTACCTACCAATTTCGAACTGCTTCTTTCACTTTCATCTAACATAATCCATAATTTCTGTTTATCTGGAGCAAAAAAAACATTACGAACAATATAATCATTCCTCGAATCGGAAAGCTCTTTTATATTTGAAACCGTTAAAATTTCAGCATTTACTAACTGAGGAAAAATAATAAAAACTAGAAATCGGAAAAATATTTTCATGGCTAATACTTTCATTTGCAACTCAGTAAGTCTTTATCATCATTATCTTTTGGGAACCTCTGAAAAACTGCCGTTTTGAGTAGCAGTCATTTCGAAAGCAGATAAAAAATTCAATAATCGTCCGTTTTTTCCATCAAAACAGCCGTTATTTGTCGAAAACAAGCCCTTCTCCGGGCCTATTTTCAAATTTCAGACGCAATTTTGGCGAAGGTTTACCACCTATACAACCAGTCGTGTAGGATGGGTAGAGCGGAGCGAAACCCATCACGAGAACATCAAACCCACCGAAACCCAATGTCAAAATCGACATCTGACCAAAACACGTATTTAAGTTAAACAAATGATTTCGGCCTTATCTGATGGATTTCAGCTATAGTCTCTACCCATCTACGGGGTACGGCTTTATCTTAATCCAACCACACCCAATATATTTTCATATTTCTGGCGGAAGTCGTCAGACGTTCCGCCATATGCGCCTTACAAAAAGTTAGAGTGTATTTTTGGTGTCGCATCCCTGGGTGGATGCTGGACTGAGAGCCATCTATACATTCATACTTGTTGTTATTCGCTTATCGAAGCCATCAACGTACCCATCACTTACCTCCGCAGTTGAAGCCAACATTCGGCGGATCACCCTATCGGGTATACGCCTTACGGATTAGTTCAAGGTCAATCCAACGGAACATCATAAAAAGTAAAATCAAGAGATGTATTTGTAAAGTCAGCTTTACATGTCTCATTTTGAACCATATAAGAAAAGTAAAAACCCGCTATAACTGACACCATTATTTTATCTTTTTGCAGCTTTTTTGAATCCAAAAAATCAGAGATATGAAAATTCCATATCTTAGCTTCACCTGGAGAAAGTGAAATTGTTTTCAAAGGCTTTGATACTCTGTTGTCAGTTGATAACTTGTTATGTGAGATCGAAACCTCCTTTCCTTCATATAAATATGTAACCATAAATGAATCAGAAAAGTCTTCCCAAAACTGTAAATTAACACTGGCGGTTAAGTTGTTCTTTAACATTAATTTAATGCTTTTACCACTACCTTTTGCATTTTTTTCAATGGCCATTGATGCTCGCAAAGAAGTTTTAGCATCGACAGCACATATTGGACTCATAACTTCTTTTGTTTGATTCAAACTCTCTGCAAATCCATCTTTCACTATAAGAATCCCCAAGAAAACAGTAATTACAAATCTAAATAAAATAAACCCCCTAGTGATTCTCATAATTTAATCTGACAAAAATAAAGTTAATTCAGAATACTTTTTAATGCTGTCTTTCTAGCACCAATTGTAGTAACTCTCGCATCAACCACACCATGTTCAATATCGATAAATGGTGGAATTGGGTTATGTTTTGTAGTTTTGTTATTAGCCGCAACATCATCATTATGAAAAATAGTCATCGCACCGGAATAACTAGGCAATGCCATAATTTTCGCTTTTGCATCTGCAGCATTATCAGCATCCCCTAAAGGTATAGATAAGGCTTCTATAGCATTTTTCAATTTTGTGTAAGCTGGATTTAAATCATTTCTGTATTGTGTGATATGCAAATCCTCATGCGCTTGAACCGCATAAAGCATATAGTATCCGCTGTCAGCATTTTGATTCGCAACATCATTTAAACTCCTTATCATAGCGCTTAATACTGCGCAACTGTTAGTTGAAGCAATAAGAACAGGAGTTACCTCTGCAACTCCATATAATAAACGCACCCCTTGAGGAGCTTGGGAAGCTGCTTTTGTTATTCTAACTTTCCAAGCTTTTCTGGCGCAGTAAGCTGTAACATCAAAGGTGGGATCGTCTTCAACCGTTACCCCCCAACCTGCGGGGGTTTGATCAAATAAAACAGCCAAATAATTCAAAGATGCTATACCACCTGGATCACTTGCTGCTGAAACATCAATCGGATTTCCGGTCGCAGGCTTACAAAATTTGCATTTTTCAGTTGGCTTATCTGTGTCATCAGGCATTTTTTAGGTGAGCCATTTTCACAGATTGGTTTCTTACAGCCCCCCTTGGTATCATCATCTGGCACGTCAGTATTGTCGGGTACATCTTTTGGAGAACCACTTTGACATTCAGGCTTTTTACAGTTTTTAGGCGTATTCAAAGATGCTAGTTTAGGATCCCCATCGTTAGCCACACAATTACAATTCCCATCGCAATCCTTGCAAACCGGACAGCCGTTGGCACACCCACTCCCCCCCGGCTGACTCCCACAATGCCAACCCACCTTAATCACCCCCACGCCTTCGTTGCTCTTGATGACCCTGCCGTCCTTTGCGACCGTCCCCAAACCGATCACCACGAATTCTTCCAGGTCGTGGTCGTAGGAGTACATTTCCACTTACGCGCCGGGTTTGTGGCCGTCGACGTTGGGCAGGGTCAGCCGGGCCGGCGGGTCGAATTTGGCGCCGACCGGTTGGATGGTGACGATAAACTGCGGTTGCATGCCGTTCGGCGGCGCCATCGGGATTTTGCTGGCGTTGACCGGCGTGACCGAGAGCTTGCCGGTCTTCTTGCCGTCCGGGAAGGTGACCGAGCCGCGTTTGACTTCCAACGCGAAGCCGGGCACGTCGGGCAGGGTCAGCGTGACGTCTTGGTCGCCGACGGTTTTGGCGTTGACGGTGTCGAGTTTGACCAGGTAGATCGGCGCGGACAGCGGGTTGTCGGCACCGGCTATCGTGACGAGGTTGAAGGCGAGCGTGGGCCATTCGCCTTCGGCGCTGGTGGTGCTGCCGTCAGCGATCAAGCGCACTGCGCCGACCGGGACTTCGGTGATTTTGAATTGGCCTTGGGTGTCGGTTTGTGCTTCGCGGGTGGTGCCGTCGACTCGGACGGTGACGTTCGGCAGTGGGTGTTCTTGGTTGTCGAGCACGACGCCGCTGATGCTGGTTTGGCCGGCGTTGCCGGTTTTCAGCGCGGAGGCGGTGAAGCCAGCGTAGAGGCTGGTGCCAACCAGGGTGGCGGTGGCGCGGTGGACGTCGAGGCCGTCTCGCTGCCCAGCGTGAATTCGGCGGTGGCCCGGCACGATGTTGGGTGGAGCAAGGGCCGGAATTGGCAATGCGAGCTACTCGGAAGACAAAGCCTTATCCCCCCGAGAATTCAAGACTGCGTTTCCATGCCCTAGTCAGCCGAACACCCAAAGTTAAACGGCGAATGGGCGATCGGCCGCCTCGGGTAGATTCAGAACGGAATAAAGATGAAGGCGATCACGTCGTTGACGTAGCCGTCGGCGACTTTGTATTCCCGGTAGCCCTTGGACACAGCACTACCCAGCAGGTAATTTCGTTCGCGGTATTGCACCACTCGGGATTCGCGCTGACCGGCCGGCAAGCGAAAGCAGGCACCGTCCAAATCCAACAACTCGCCGGCGCCCAAATCCGAGTCGCCAGCCGTCGCGATGACCCGCTTTTGCCGATCTGCGAACAGCGCGAAACAACCCGCCACCGGACTACCCTGCTCGTCGCGAGGCAATACGTCGCTCAACATCGCCGCGAATTGCGGCTCGCTATCGAAAACAATGCCAATTCCGCCCACGACCCGGGTCGTATCGGCCAAATCGGTGATCGCTGCGTTGTAGATATAGGTAGGTCTCTGGGCGTACAACGCCGAACGAGCAAAAGGCGAGACCCGATAGCTTTGGCTGTCCTGGCATTTCAGGGCCGTGACCGCTCCGCTATCGTCGCCAACCCGGCCGCCGACCAAGGCCTGTTGGTTAGGATCGGACACCGCGACAATGTCACCGTTGGCGTCGTAAACATAGAGATTGGTGTAAACCGTGTACAAGGCGTTGATGTATTGCAGAATATCGGCGATTTCGCGCCGCTGGCCGGCATCGGGGCTGCCGGCGGCCAGGTGACGACGAAATGCCGAGGTCAATGCCCACCAACGGCAATCGTTGGCGCGCTCGTACAGATTGCGGTCCATGATGTCGACCGCCAACGAAGCCAAAAAGCCCGCGTTGTTTAGATGCGACGACATCACGGTGGCTTGCTGCAAGCTGTTGACCGAGGCGGTAAAAATGCTGGCGATATCGGTGCCGATTTGTTTGATCGCTTCCAACACCGGCATGAATTCGGCGGCGTTTTTGCGGGCCGAGGCGATCTGGCCGTTCAATACCAGTAAACCGAGATCGTCGTTGATGGCGGCCGACGCCTTGCGGATGTCGCGCAGTTCCGGCGGAAAACTGCTGGCCTGCTCCATGATGTCCGGCTGATTGGCCGCCGCCATTGGATCGCGGCTAAACGCCTGATTCAGCGCGGTCATCATTTGTCCGCACCAGCCCAAACCGCGAAAGCCCTGATAACCGTTGCTGGCACGGGTGTTGATGATGTACTCGGCGCCGTGATAACGGGCGATGCGTACCGAGCGTTCGACGCTGGACCAGGTATTGACCGGCAACAACAATTCGTCGCTGCTGGCGATCACGCGGCCGTCGTCGCCCAGCACCGCTAGAATACCGTCGTCGCCGGCGCCGAGCAGGTCGGCGAAAATCCCGCGCATTTCGTCGTCGAACTTAAAGCACAGGCACAACACCCCCAGCAGTTTGGAATCGCGCTGGTTGGTTTCGGTAATTTGACAGGAATAGATCAACGAGTGGCGGCGATCCGGCTGTAAATCCGAATATCGGAAGGTTTCGACATAGGCGGCGCCGCCGGTCAAGGTTTCCGAAATCAGCGGATCCGACGACACCGTCACCGGATTGTGCTTATCGAGATGCGCCTTGACCCGACCCTGGGTATCCAACACCAGAATTTCGTCGTAAACGCTGTATTTTTTAACGTATTCGCGCAGCCGGTCTTCAATGAACGCGGTTTGTTCGGCGGTTGGCGCGGCCAGACTTAGAAAGGCGCGAATATCGTCGTCGGTCGCCAGAAATCCGACGTCGGCGGTCCGTTCGAACAAATTCCGCACCAGTAAATCGATCGCCACCTGGGCCTTGGACGCGTTATCCAATACCAGCTTCTGGACGTTCTCCAGCAGCAGATTGTAGGTGAGCTTTTTTTGCAGCTCGCCGAATTTGCCCTGGATTTGATTCATGTCGTCCAATATCGTCGCGGCGACATTGTGGCTATTGATTTTGCCGATCAGCGCGATTTTGCCCCACCAATCGTTTAACGACGCCAGCTGCCGTTCGAACGTCTTGACGTCGGGCATCGCCGACAACAATTTATCCGAACTGTTTTCCAAAAGTGCCTGCATAAAACTCCTTGTTTGCGGTAGGTTGAAACAGCGTTCTCGACCGGCACCGGCGAAATCGCCGACTTCCGGTAAGGATTGCATGACATCGTCGATGCATTGCGGGAAGCGCCGACGCGGATCGACGCTTCCCGCACTACACGCCGCCGATCTCCGTGCGGCCGCCAAACGGGAAACAAAAACCGTACCAAGCGACCGAAACCACGAATTTCGCCGGCCGGCGCCGGCCTACCGGCGCGGCGACGGTAGCTGTCGCACCAGCACGGTGCGGTCTGCCGCACCAACTCCGCCAGATTCCATGCAAGCTATCTGGTTAATATTGTTGATAAATTCCCTATCCGCCGCCGACGTGTCGGCAATTGCGCCGGTCGGCTTGGCCTGACTCGCCGACTTTAGTACACTGAACCGATTACTTCATTTCAGGCAGCGCGCATGACTTACTGTATTGCAGTCTCGTTGAAGGACGGACTGGTGTTAACTTCGGATTCCAGAACCAATGCCGGCATCGACAATGTCAGCATTTACGGCAAGATGCACGCGTTCAACACCAACCCCGACCGCAAGATCGTCATGCTCAGCGCCGGCAATCTGGCCACCACGCAGTCGGTCATCGACCAAATCAAGCGCGACATCAAGGAACATGCGGAAATCAATTTGAACACCGTGCATTACTTGTCCGAAGCCGCCGAGTATTTGGGAAGGATCAGCGTGGAAAAACAGCGCCGCCACACCGACGATGGTCAAAGCAGCTTCAATCCGTCGGCAACCTTCATTCTGGCCGGCCAGATTGCCCAGGAGCCGCACGGCGCCTATCTGGTTTACCCGGAGGGCAATTGCATCACCACCTCGCGGCAAACGCCTTATTTGCAAATCGGCGAGAACAAATACGGCAAACCGGTGCTGGATCGATTTTTGAAAATCGATACCGACCTGCACGAAGCCGGCCGCTGTTGCCTGATTTCGATGGATTCGACGATGCGCAGCAACGCCAGCGTCGGCGCGCCGGTGGAGCTGTTGATTTACACGAAGGATGCGATGAAGCTGGACGAGTATTACTGCTTTCAGGAAGATAACGAATACCTGATTCAATTGCGGCGGATGTGGCACGAAAAGCTAAAGGAGGCCTTCGCGACCTTGCCGCAATTCAGCAAGGATGACGCCAAACCGCTGCCGGGCTGCTTCTAAACCGAGCCGCCCACGCGGCGGCCTAACGCTGAACGGCGCCGTATCGACAGTATTTCGGCGCAAAAACCGTACCCAAGCGCCGACCCTTCGGCCTGCGCCAAATCCGCGGGGCGCTAAGGATTTGTAGCGCCCGCCAATGCCTTCGCTAAAACGGCAGCTAAGCCGCCTTTTCCAACTCCATGCTCGCTTCGCCGTTGTCGGCGTCGAAAAACCAGGCGGCCGCGATGCGCCGGTGCAAGTCGTCGAAACGGGTTTGCAGATCGTCCAGCAATGCGTGCAGTTCGCCGGGCGGCGTTTGACGCAGATCGACAGCCAGGATGCGATTCTCCAGCGCTTCCAAATGCGGGAATAAGGCCGTGGCATTGGGCAAACGCTTGATGCAATGGGCGATCTCGTCCAGACAATGCAGCACCGCTCGCGGAAAATCCGGATTCTTCAGCAAGTAGTCCAACACATCCTCGCCCTTGATGCGCTGACGCACCTGCTTGCGGTACATCAACACCGCGCTCAGCGATTTCAAGACGTTGATCCATAGAATGGTTTCGTACTCGCGCATCTTGTGGCTGCGGTTTTCCGCCAACAGCACGCTACCGAAGTCCATGATCCGGCTGGTCATGTCGGCCCGCTCGATATTGCGGCCGATGCATAAAAAACGGTACGCGTCGTTTCGGCTCATCGCGCCGTAAATAAAGCCGGTGAAGCGTTGGCAACCGGCCATGATTTCCTGCAAATACTGAGCCCGGCCACGCCGATTCGACAAACTGTCCAGATGGTTGTTGGCGTACAGATACATTTCGTTGACCAATTCCCAAGCTTCGTCCGGCATCAGTTCGCGACTGGTGCGGATATTTTCCCGCGCCGCCGACAACGACGATAACAGCGAACCGGGATTACCGGTATCGGCCAACAGGAAACGGGTGGTATTGTGCTCGCTGGGGTTTTTGAAGCGCTGGTAAAACCCGGCCTCCACGCCGCAAATATTCAGCAGATTGTGCCAGCCCATTTCAACGCCGTAGGGCAAATCGTAGATCAAGTGCATCGTCGCGCTGATCAAGCGAGCGGTGTTCTCGGTGCGTTCCAGATAGCGGGCCAGCCAATAGAGACGTTCGGCGGAGCGAGATAGCATGTCATTTCTCCCGGTTGATGATCCAAG
Source organism: Methylomonas koyamae (assembly GCF_001644025.1). Taxonomy (GTDB): domain Bacteria; phylum Pseudomonadota; class Gammaproteobacteria; order Methylococcales; family Methylomonadaceae; genus Methylomonas; species Methylomonas koyamae_A. The sequence continues at coordinate 49,467 of NZ_LUUK01000202.1, read as the reverse complement.
TGTCCTTGCTGCCGCCGCCCTGCGACGAGTTAACGACCAGCGAACCGGCTTTTAACGCGACGCGGGTCAGACCGCCGGCGGTCACGAAACCGCGCTCGCCTTGCAGGATGAACGGCCGCAAATCGATGTGGCGAGGCTCCAACCGATCGCCGCACAAGGTCGGACAGGTCGAAAGCGCCAGCGTGGGCTGCGCGATGTAGTTGCGCGGATTGGCCTGGACCAGTTTATGAAATTGCTTGATGTCTTTCTGGGTGGCATGCGGCCCGACCAACATGCCGTAACCGCCGGACTCGTTGGCCGGCTTGACGACCAATTCGGCCAAATGCTCCAGCACGTAGGCGCATTGCTCGGGATCGCTACAAAGATAGGTGGGTACGTTGGGCAACAGCGGCTCTTCGTTAAGATAGTAGCGGATCATCGCCGGCACGTAGGCATACACCACCTTGTCGTCGGCGACGCCGGCGCCGGGCGCGTTCGCCAACGCCACGTTGCCGGCTTTCCAAGCCCTCAGCAAGCCTTTGACGCCCAGCACCGAATCCTTCCGAAACACCTCCGGGTCGAGGAACATATCGTCGATCCGCCGATAGATCACGTCGACTTTTTCCAAACCCTTGACGGTGCGCATGTACACGCAATCATCGTCCTTGACCACCAGGTCGCCGCCTTCGACCAACTCGGCGCCCATTTGTTGAGCCAAAAATGCATGTTCGAAGTATGCCGAGTTATAAATTCCGGGCGTCAATACCGCGATTTGCGGCTGATCCTCCGGTCTCGGCGCAATCGACGTCAGCATTTCGAACAACTGGGTCGGGTAGTCGTCCACCGGCAGTATGTTCAAGTTCTCGAGTAACTCTGGAAACACTCGCTTGGTGATGACCCGGTTCTCTATCATGTAAGACACGCCGGACGGCACCCGCAAATTGTCTTCCAGTACGTAAACCACGCCGTCGCCGTCGCGTACCAAATCGCTACCGCAGATATTGGCCCAAACCCCGAACTTAGGCTTGAACCCAACACATTCCGGCCGAAAATTGCTGGAACTCGCAATCAATTCGGTCGGCACCACGCCGTCCTTGATGATCTGCCGCTCGTTATAAACATCGTCGATGAAGTGGTTCAATGCACGCAAACGCTGCCGCAAGCCGGCGTCGATACCCTGCCACTCCTGAAAATCGATTAAGCGCGGAATGATGTCGAACGGCCAAGCCCGGTCGATGTTGCCTTCGTCGCTATAGACGGTGAAGGTAATACCCATCTCCAATATCGCCGCCTCGGCGGCCGACAGGCGCCCCTTGATGGCTTCCATGCCCAAGGATTGCAAGTACTGACTCAAAGTGGCGCACGTTTGACGCGGCTGGCCGCCACCATCCATCATTTCGTCGTAGGCTTGGTTGGCGCGGTATTGCGCCCATATCGATTGCTCGGACTTCATGCGGGCATCCCTGGTTATCGCTATTATGGTGCCGGACCGCACTAAGTTGGCGCACAAAAGCCGATTCCGGATTCACCCCGCGCCGTTTGCGCGGGTTTCATTTCGTCAATGCAAGCCTGATGCCAAAAAGCCCGGAAAAAGCGCGGTATTCACCAAAGCTGTGCATATTGCCAACAGCTGCCCAAAAATCGGACAATCGAACCACCGGTACGGATACTGGCGGTCGGAAACACACGAAAATGCCGCCCCTCGCTGCCACATCGTTGCCCGCCCGCCCGCGGGTCTCCCGATATACACTTAGGCGCGAAATTTGCTGTCGCTTAGCTTATCGTTCGTCAACTCAGGACCGCCATTGACTCCGCGCTCACCCCGACCCAGCAAAAATCGCTCGGCTTCCCACCGCAAATTGCGCCAAACGACTTAAACCGGCAAACTAAGCCCATGAGCCAGTTATTGCTAGAAGAAGCGTTATCCCCCGGCTATCGTCTGAACCCCAGCGTCTACGACGAAATGCTCGACAAATCCGGTCGCGTCCGGCCGCATTGGCGGCATTTGATGGAGGCTCTGCAACAGTTGGGACCCGAGGAACTGGCTCACCGGTATCGCGAAGCGCTACGGTTGTTGCGTGAGAACGGTGTCACCTATAACGTCTACGGCGATCCGGACGGCCTGAACCGACCTTGGCAGCTCGACCCGGTACCCTTCGTCGTTTCCGGCAACGAGTGGTTCGATATCGAAGCCGGCCTGTTGCAACGCGCCGAATTGCTGAATCTGGTATTGGCCGACTTGTACGGCCCGCGCACGCTGATCAAAAAGAACCTGCTGCCGCTGGAGCTGATATACAACCACGGCGGCTTCCTGCGCGCTTGCGATCAAGTGCGCTTGCCGGGCGAGCAACAATTGGTATTGTATGCCGCCGATTTGGCGCGCGGCCCCGACAACAAGATGTGGGTACTGGGCGACCGCACCCAAGCGCCGTCGGGCGCCGGTTACGCATTGGAAAACCGTTTGGCGATGTCGAGGGTATTGCCGAGCCTGTTTCGAGATGCCCAGGTCCACCGATTGGCCCGATTCTTTCAGGCGCTACGGGCCGGTCTGAACGCGATCGCTCCGCAAACCGCCCACACGCCGATGGTGGTGGTACTGACCCCCGGCCCGCTCAACGAAACTTTTTTCGAACACGCCTACCTGGCGTCCTACCTGGGCTACCCACTGGTGCAAGGTGACGACCTGACCGTCCGCGACGGCTATGTCTGGCTAAAATCGCTGACCGGTTTGCAACGGGTCGACGTGATTCTGCGCCGGGTAGACGACAATTATTGCGACCCGCTGGAACTGCGCGAAGATTCGCGCCTGGGCGTGCCCGGCCTTTTGGAAGCGGCCAGACGCGGCAATGTCGCGATCGCCAATCCGCTCGGCAGCGGGATTCTGGAAAACCCCGGTCTGTTGGCCTTCCTGCCCGGTATCGCACAACACTTTCTCGGCCAACCGTTAAAGCTGAATTCGATCGCCACCTGGTGGTGCGGTCAGGCCGGCGAATTGTCCTATGTCCTCGCCAATCTGAAACGTCTGGTCATCAAACCGATTTACCGGCAACCCGGCGAACACGCGGTGTTCGGCCACCAGCTCAGCAAGTCGCAGCTGGAGGTCTGGCGCGAGCGTATCCGAGCCCGCCCCGCCTTTTACGTCGCCCAGGAATACGAAAGTTTCTCGACCGTGCCGTCGATGGTCGGCGACGGCTTCGAACCGCGCCAGGCCTTGCTGCGTTGTTTCGCGGTGGCCAGGGCCGGCGGCTACGCACTGATGCCCGGAGGCCTGACCCGTAGCGCGCCCAACTATGGCGACGTTTACATTACCAATCAACTCGGCAGCATCAGCAAGGATACTTGGGTCATAGCCACCGAACCGCAATCCCCGCCGGCCAGCGCCGGCCCGGCCAGCGCCGGCGGACCTCCCGGATTGCGCAATGCCTTGCCGAGCCGAGCCGCCGACAATATTTTTTGGGTGGGCCGCAATGCGGAACGCGCCGAAGGCTGCGTGCGTCTGTTGCGGGCGACGTTGAAGCGGTTGGTGATTAACCCGGACAGCGACCATCCCGACTATCCGCCCAGCCTGCATCGCCTGCTGCACTGCGTCACGAGTCTGACCGGTAGTTATCCCGGCTTCTTCGGCAAGAAAGCGGACGACAAGCTCCTGCGCGCGCCTGAGCCGGAACTGCTGGCCTTGATGCAGGACGATACCCGACCCGGCAGCCTGCCCAATTCGGTGCGGGGCTTGCAACAAGCCGGCTACGCGGTGCGGGATTTATGGTCGTCCGATACTTGGCGGGTTATCGACGAAATTGGCGAGCAAATCGCCGACACCAAACGCGCCGGTAAAACCGGTTTGTGGACGATGCAAGAGCACCTGGATCAACTGGTCACCTCGCTGTCCGCATTCAGCGGTTTGGTGATGGAAAGCATGACGCGAGGCAACGGTTGGTTGTTTTTGGACATCGGCCGTCGCCTGGAGCGGGGTCTGCAATTGATTTCGGTGTTGCGGACCGGATTTGCCGAGCCGCTGCCGGAAGGCGCGGAAACCAGACTGATCGAGACCTTGCTGGAGTGTAGCGACAACTTGATCTGTTATCGGCAACACTACCGCAGCAACCCGGAATTGGCGTCGTTTTTGGAGCTGCTGGTGCTGGACCCCAACAATCCGCGTTCGCTGGCGTATCAAATCGCCCGCTTGCAGGAGCATGCCGACAAGTTGCCTAGGGAAACCGAAACCGGCCGGCTCGGCCCAGCGCAGCGCTTGATGCTGGAAGCCAACTGCATACTGAATCTGACCGACATCGACACTTGGCTGGTCGTCGAGAAATCCGGCGTGCGGGAGACCCTGGATCAACAACTCAGCCGGATTTATGCGTTGCTGGCGGCGTTATCGGATACGCTGACCGCCGGCTATTTCCGTCACGGCGACACGCCGCAATCGCTGTCTTGAGGCAGGAGGCCGCATGCGCTACCGCGTTACCCATACCACCCGTTACCGTTATCGCGACATGGTAGCCCTGTCTTACAACGAAGTCAGGATGCAGCCTCGCGCGTGCCCGCACCAACAACTGCTGGCCTCGACGCTGGAAATCAGCCCCAAGCCCAGCGATTACCGACTGCGCAGCGATTTTTTCGGCAACAGGGTCACCTGGTTTTCAATCCGAGAACCCCATCGGGAATTCGCGGTCACCGCCATTAGCGATATTGTCGTCGCCCCGGTGCCAGCCCAGTTGGACTGGTGCGAATCGGCCGATTGGGAAAGCGTCAAGGCGGCACTGTCCGCCGATACCGGCGAAGCGATGCAGGAGGCCCGCCAATTCTCGCTGACGTCGCCCTATATCCCGCCCTCGGCGGACCTGGCCGAGTATGCCGGCGCGTCTTTCACGCCCGGCCGACCATTGATCGAAGCGGTTCACGATTTGATGCAGCGTATCTTCCGCGACTTTACTTTCGATCCGCATTTCAGCAATCTGGCGACCCCACTGAGCGAAGTGCTGGAGCATCGGCGCGGAGTCTGTCAAGATTTCGCCCACCTGGCGATTGGTTGCATCCGCTCGCAAGGCTTGGCGGCCCGGTATGTCAGCGGCTATATCGAAACCCTACCGCCGCCGGGCGTCGAAAAATTGATCGGCGCCGACGCCTCGCACGCGTGGTTTTCGGTGTTTCTGCCGGAACTGGGCTGGCTGGATTTCGACCCCACCAACAATCAACTGCCCGGCGACCGCCATATTACCGTGGCCTGGGGCCGCGACTACGGCGACGTCGCACCGCTGAAGGGCGTGATTTTCGGCGGCCAGAATCACGAATTGACAGTCTCCGTCTCCGTAGAAAATCTCGAACCTGACGCAGTCGGCATTCGCGGCAACCCGACAAGCGCCGCCGCCAATAACCCGGCTAAAATAACCCCTTTGAATCCAACTCCTCCGATTCCATGAATATCCTACACAAAGCTCATCCCTGGCACGGCATCGCTCCCGGCGATAGCGCTCCGGACATCGTCACCGCATTTATCGAAATCGTGCCGTCCGATACCGTCAAATATGAGATCGACAAACACAGCGGCTATCTGAAAATCGACCGACCTCAGAAATTTTCCAATATGATTCCGACCCTGTACGGCTTTATCCCGCGCACCTATTGCGCTGAAAAAATCGCCGAATATGCAGCCGCGCAATCCGGCCGGCCGGTCAGCAAGGGCGACGGCGACCCGTTGGATATTTGCGTACTCAGCGAACGTAGCGTGACGCACGGCGACATCTTGCTGCAAGCGATACCGATCGGAGGTTTCCGACTGTTGGACGGTGGCGAGGCCGACGACAAGATCATCGCGGTGATGAAGGGCGACGAGTTTTACCGGCAATGGCGCGACGTTTCCGATTGTCCGGAATCCTACATCAACCGTCTGAAACACTACTTTTTGACTTACAAACACCTACCCAGCGAGAAAAGCGTTTGCGAAATTACTCACGTCTACGGTAGACAGGAAGCGCACGAAGTGATTAAACGGTCGATGGCCGACTACCAATACCATTTCGGCTGCCAAGACGACGGCTAGTGCAACCCGCTCGCCGTTTTATCCGTGCAAAGGCCGCCGGTAAGACCCGGCGACCTTCATTCAGGAAAAACCGCTTCGATCCGCGGAACTCAAACCACGCTAACTTCAGCCGCGTCGTGGCTTAAAACTTGACCGGCGCTATCGATTTCGATGCGGCGCGGCTTCATCGCTTCCGGCACTCGCTTAGTCAAGCGCACGGTCAGGATGCCGTCGCGGTAATGGGCGCCCGCCACTTCGATGTGTTCGGCCAAATTGAAGCGTCGCTCAAAATTGCGACTGACAATGCCTTCGTGCAAAAAATGCCGTTTATCGCCCGCCCGAGGTTTTTCGCCCTTAACGGTCAACACCTTGTTTTCGGTTTCGATAGTGAGTTGTTCCGGGGAGAAACCAGCTACCGCTAAACTGATCGCGTACTGTTTATCCTCGACGAGTTCAATGTCGTAAGGTGGGTAATCGTAGTTGGCCCGATCGGTTTGCAAAATCCCGTCCAGCATGGCGGCCCATTGGCCGGAAGCCAGGTTAGGACGATATATTGGGGTGTATTCGACTCGCATCATTCCATCCTCCTAAATTTCAAGATCACGGTTACCGAACCGGCTAACGGTTCGTCCGACTTGGATTTAGGAGCGCTTTGCAAAATTTCAAGTCCTAAAATAGGCGATTGACTATCAGCCAAGCGAAAAAAAAAGGCCAGGCCGCCTTGACTGCGCGGCCCGACCGAGAGGGAACGACTAAAATGCGCGGCCAGGCTTGACGCCGAGCTTTCTCAAAATAATCGCCAGAGGACAAAAACCAGTGAATGCGGCTTGCAGCAGGTTCGCACCGACAAAGGCGGTAAACCATAACCAATTCGGCGAATGCCAATGCGCCAAGGCCAGGCTCGACAAGATGAACGAACCGGCAAACGCCATCACCCAGCGATCGATGGACATAAGGACCTCCTATTTCAAACGCACCACACCCATGAATTTCAACATCATTCGTTCGTAGAAGGGTTCGCTAATGCCTTTTCTAACCTTGCGCATAAAGTATTTTTCGAACGCAATCTTCGCCAGATGCACCCACTTGCCATGAGCCGACCAAGTGGTGTTACGCGGTGGAATCTGCGGTACGGCCAAGAAGGCAACGCCGCTATCGCCTAGGTCCGCCAGACACAACGCGCTCAAACTCGGTTTGTCGGTCGGCTGTTTGCCGGCCAATTCGTCACGGATATTGTGCGCGGTCGCGGTAACCATCGATTCGATCATGTAACCGGTTTTCGGGGTCCCGGTCGGCACCGGGGTTTTTTCAACCGGCGGCAGGGCCACGCAAACGCCGACCGAGTAAACATTTTTATAGGTCGGGTTACGTTGATACTCATCGACGATGACAAAGCCGCGCGGGTTGGTCAGGCCTTCGGCGCCGCAGTGGCGTACCGCGTCGACACCGGTGAAAGCCGGCAGCATCATCGAATGCTTGAACGGCACCTCGTGCTTTTTCTTTTCGTTGCCGTCGTCGTCAACTTCGGTGACATACATCATGCCCTGTTCGATTTTGTCGACCTTGGCGTTGGTGATCCATTTGATGGTCTTATCGCGCAAAGCGCTTTCCAATAACCCTTTGGTATCGCCGACGCCACCCAAGCCCAAATGGCCGATGTAGGGTTCGGAAGTCACGAAGGTCATCGGTACTTTGTCGCGAATCTTGCGTTTGCGCAATTCGGTTTCGATGATCATCAGATATTCGTAAGCCGGGCCGAAACACGACGCCCCTTGCACCGCGCCGATGACGATCGGGCCGGGATCGTCCATGAAGCGGTCCCAATCATCGGAGGCCAATGCGGCGTGATCGACGTGGCAAACCGACGAGGTATGCCCGCCGTGCGGCCCCAAACCGGGCACTTCGTCGAAGGCCAAGCGAGGTCCGGTGGCGATCACCAAAAAGTCGTATTCCACCGACGTGCCGTCCGCCAGATCGACTTTATTATTTGCCGGATCGACTTTGCTGGCGGACTTCTGTACGAAGTTGATGCCTTTCTTGGCCATCACCGGCGCCAATTCGATTTTCAAATCTTCCGGCTTGCGCCATTTCGGCGGTATCCACGGGTTCGAAGGGACGAAGTGGAACGTCGGGGTGTCGGATATCACGACCACTTCGTGAGCCTTGCCGACGATTTCCTTCATTTCATACGCCATCGGCACGCCACCGATGCCCGCGCCTAATACTACGATTCTTGCCATGACATGCTCCTCTCGCTGATGTCTAAACGAATACGCGGCCGAGTCTATCGTTATTCTTTATCGTGTTATAAAAGCCACCGACCGTGCGAAACCTAGAATATTAGAATTTTCTAACATACGCAACCAAAATCTACCCTTCCTCGAATCCGGACCTCTTCCGAATTGTCCGTAACTATAGAAGATTGTTACATTCGCGCACTCGCGGTGGGTATTCGTGGGCGCGACATACTTTGGCCTTGGATCAAGTCTGGGTACAATGCGACATCCCAGCAAATTTCCGGAATAACGACATGGCCGACCAAGACGATAGCGAACAAATCTGGCGCGAAAAACTCAGCCCCGAGCAATACCACGTCTGCCGAGAAAAAGGTACCGAACCGCCGTTCACCGGCAAGTATACCGATTGCGAGGAAGCTGGCGTCTATCGTTGCGTGTGTTGCGGCGAACCCTTGTTTTCGTCCGATCAAAAATTCCACTCCGGCTGCGGCTGGCCCAGCTTCTGGGCCCCCATCGCCGGCGAAAGTCTGGAGCAGTCGCTCGATACCAGTCACGGCATGCGTCGCATCGAAGTCACCTGTCGCTCCTGCGGTGCCCACCTCGGCCATGTTTTCCCGGACGGTCCGCAACCGACCGGTCAGCGTTATTGCATCAACTCGGTTGCGTTGGATCTAGAAAAGTCATGACCTCTCCGCAACTCGCTCAAGATTTACTGGATTTCATCGACGCCAGCCCCAGCCCCTGGCACGCGGCTGCCACCATGGAACAGCGCCTGCTGTCGCACGGTTTCCAAAAACTGGAGGAAAGCGCAGTCTGGCCGTTAAGCCTTGGCGGCCGATATTATGTGATTCGAGACGCTTCGTCCATCGTTGCGTTCATCGTCGGCGCCGCCGCGCCGGCCGAAGCCGGATTCAAGATCCTTGGCGCCCATACCGATTCTCCGGGTTTGCGGGTAAAGCCACGACCGGTCGTCGACAGCGATCGATTCGTACGCATTGCCGTCGAAGTTTACGGCGGACCGATCTTAGCCACTTTCGCCGACCGCGATTTAAGTCTGGCCGGGCGCATCGCTTACCGCGACGGCGATGGTAGCGTGGCCACGACGCTGGTCCGATTTGCCGAGCCGCTGCTGCGCCTGCCGAACTTGGCCATCCATATGAACCGCGCCGTCAACGAGGATGGCCTCAAACTGAATAAACAAACGGAGCTGCCGCTGCTGCTAGCCAATCTGCCGGGCGATAGCCCGGCAAACGACGTGTTTTACGGCCTACTGGAATCGGCTTCCGGCTTGACGGCGGACCAAATTTTAAGCTGGGAGCTCAACGTCCACGACAGCCAAAAAGGTGCGTTCTGGGGCGCGGATCGACAATTCATCGCCGACAGCCAACTCGACAATTTGGCGTCCTGCCACGCCGGCCTGACCGCCTTGCTGAATTGCCGGGAACAACTCGTGGCGGCTACCCGGGTATGCGCCTTTTTCGACCACGAAGAAGTCGGCAGCGAAAGCAACAAGGGCGCGGCCGGCAGCTTCCTGGCCGACGTTCTGTCTCGAATTGCCGGGGCATGCGGCGATCGGCCAGACAATTATCCGCGCGCGCTGGCGCAAAGTTTTCTGGTCAGCGCCGACATGGCGCACGCCTACCAACCGAATTTCCCAACCGCTTACGAGCCTGGCCATAAAATCCTGGTCAATCACGGACCGGTGATTAAGATCAACGTCAATCACCGCTACGCCAGCGAATGCGTATCCGAAGCGGTTTTCGCCCAGTTCTGCCAACAGGCCGGCGTGCCCTATCAAAAGTACGCGCATCGCGGCGATCTGCCCTGCGGCAGCACGATAGGTCCGATCACCTCCGCGAAGCTGGGTATACGTAGCGTCGATGTCGGCTCGCCGATGTGGGCGATGCACAGCGCCAGGGAAAGCGCCGGCGTCGCCGACCACGCTTACATGGTCGGCGCACTGGAGGTTTTTTTCAGCAACCCTTAGTATTTCTACTATTCTTGCCGTGTACTCTTGCCCGGTAGAGAATAATTTTGTTTCCGATCTTTTCGTCCCACTGCAATGTTGCATTGCAGCGTGCAGCGTTTTACGCCAAATCAGCGCTCGTCTGTGGCTGGGTGTTAAGTACAGCGCATGCCGACGAACCGAATCTGGAATACAAAATCAAGGCCGCTTACCTTTATAATTTCACCAAATTCATCACTTGGCCAAACAACCCTGGGCCGTCGTTCAACATTTGCTTGATTGGCGACAACCCGTTCGGCAATCTGCTCGACACGCTGGAGACCAAAACGGTCGCCGACAAACCTATCCGTTTGCGCCACCTCGATTCCCTAAAACAGGCGCAGGATTGCCAGATTCTGTACGCCGAAAAGACCGAACAACGCATCGACATCAATCTGACCGGCGTCTTGCTGGTCGGCAACCTCGGTAAAACGCTGACAGTCAGTAGCCAGCCCTTCTTCGCCGAATCCGGCGGCATGATAGGTTTCGTGCTCGACGATGAAAAAGTGCGCCTGCATATCAACTTAAAGGCTTTGAAGCAAAGCGGACTATCGATCAGCGCTAAACTGATCGAAGTCGCCACATTGGTGGAAGGAGGCGGCCGTGAATAAATGGTTTACCGCCCTCTCCATTAAAACGAAGCTGCTGACAATCGCGGTGACCTCCGCCCTATTTTCGATGTTGCTGGCCCTGGTCATTCTCGTCACGATCAATGCCGCCGACGTCAAGCGCAAGGCTCAAGACGATCTGCAGGCCGTCGCCAGTCTGATCGCCAACCGCAGCGTGGCCGCGGTGATGTTCGACGACGCCGGCGTCGCCAAGGAAAACCTGATTTCGTTGAACAGTTTTCCGGACTTGCGTAGCGCTTGCGTTTACGTCAAGAAAGGTCATCTGTTTACCTCACTGGACAATCAGGCCCTACCCTGCCCGGACGTTGCCTACGGTCTGCATACCCATTACGACAATTTGATGCTGTATGTATACCAGGCGATGGTGGTTGACAGCGAAGAAATCGGGGCAGTGTATCTGGCCTCGGACTTGAGTGCGGCGATTTGGCGAGAACTGAAATTCGTCAGCTTGATTATTGCGGTTCTCTTCGTCGCGTTGTTCATCACCTTTTTGCTAACCGTCCCACTGTTGAACCGAGTCGCATTGCCGGTCGCCCAGCTCGCCAAAACCGCGCAGAGAGTCAGCCAAGATCACGATTATTCGCTACGAGCCGAAAAGCACAGCAGCGACGAAATGGGCATTCTGGTCGATGCCTTCAACGACATGCTCGACACCGTAGAAACCCAAAACAAAGCCTTAATCGCGGTCAAAAACAACTACCAGGCGCTCTACGACAACAATCCGACCATGGTCTTCAATCTGGACATGCAAGGCCGCATCGTATCGGTCAATCGCTTCGGCGCGAAGCAATTGGGTTTGGGCGTCGAAGAATTGCAAGGCTGCGCGATCAGCAACTTCTCGCATCCGGACGATGCCGCCGGTTTCGAACAGTTTTTCGAGACTTGCCGCCACCACCCGGAACTGATTCATCGCCAGGAAAGCCGCAAAATTTGCCGCAACGGCAACGTGATTTGGGTCAGGGAAACCGCGCGTCTGGTCACCGACGAGTCCAACTTCCAGCGCTTGTTACTGGTCTGCGAGGACATCACCGAAACCCGCCGGCTGTCGGAAAAAATCGCCTATCAGGCCAGCCACGACGAACTGACCGGTCTGGTCAACCGGCGCCAATTCGATATTCACATCCAGAGTTTGGTGTCTCAAGCCGAAATCGACGAAAGCGAACACGTGCTGTGTTATTTGGATTTGGACCAATTCAAGATCGTCAACGATACCTGCGGTCATTTGGCGGGCGACGAACTACTGCGTCAATTGGGCGAAGTCCTGCGCCACCAGGTCCGTAAGACCGACATTTTGGCGCGACTGGGCGGCGACGAGTTCGGCATTTTGATGTCGCATTGTTCGGTCGAGCAAGCCTTCTCGACCTGCGAGAAACTGCGCAACATCATTTGCGACTTTCAGTTTGCCTGGGAAAATCGTAGCTTTAATATCGGCGTCAGCGTCGGTATCGCTCCGATCAATCTGACCAGCGGCAATGCGGTCGACATACTCAAGGAAGCCGACGCCGCCTGCTACGCCGCCAAGGAAAAAGGACGGAACCGCGTCCACGTCTTCAGCCCCGACGACGAAGAATTGACGTTGCGACAAGGCGAAATGCAATGGGTCGAAAAAATCCGGATGGGGATAGAACAAAACCGTTTCCAGCTTTACGGTCAGTTAATCGTGCCGATTGCCTCGAACGACGAAGGGCTGCATTTCGAAACGCTGATCCGCTATATCGACGAACAGGGCAAAGTCATTCCCCCCGGCGCGTTCCTGCCGGCCGCCGAGCGCTACAACATTGCTCCACCGCTGGACCGATGGGTGATTTCCCGTTTGTTCGAGCATTTGGCAACCACGCCGAACCTGCTGGAACGCCTGGAAATGTGCTCGGTCAACCTGTCCGGCCTGTCGATGTCCGACGAAACGATGCTGACCTTTATCGACGAGCAGTTTCAAAAATGGCATATTCCGACGCATAAGATATGCTTTGAAATTACTGAAACCGCCGCCATCAGCAATTTGTCCTACGCCCGCCAGTTCATTAATTCCTTGCGTACCAAGGGTTGCCTGTTTTCGCTGGACGACTTCGGCAGCGGCCTGTCTTCATTTGCATATCTAAAAAACCTTCCTGTGGACTTTTTGAAAATCGACGGCCTATTCGTCAAGGATATTTTGGAAGACCGGGTCGATTTGACCATGGTCAAATCGATCAATGAAGTCGCTCATGTGATGAGCAAGAAAACCATCGCCGAATTCGTCGAAAACCGCGATATTTTCGAGTTGTTGAAAACCTTAGGCGTCAATTACGCCCAGGGTTACGGCATTGCTAAACCGGTACCCTTGGAAGAACTATGAGTCAGCCCAAACCCAACGTCTTCGGCAAACGGTGCGTAGTGCCGGCCGTGTTGCTATGCGGCCTCGGTCAACCAGCCCAGGGTCAAGACCAGAGCATGACCGACTTGCTCGAACTGTCACCGGCCGAGCTGGCCAATATTTCGGTCAGCATTGCCTCGGGGACCGCCAAATCGGTATCGCAATCCGCCGCGGTCACGACTGTGATTACCGCCGACCAAATCAGCGCGATGGGCGCCACCGAGCTACACGAAGTGCTGGAAACCGTGCCCGGCATGCACGTCAGTATTCAACCGGTCACCAACGATTACACCTATACGATGCGCGGCATGCGTAATCAAACCAACTCGGAAGTCTTGCTGATGTTGAACGGCACCCGGTTTTCGATTCCTTATCAGGGCTCGCACATGGCGGGGATGATCGTACCGGTCGAAAACATTCAGCGTGTCGAAGTCATTCGCGGGCCGGGCTCGGCCTTGTACGGCGCCGACGCCTTCGCCGGCGTCATCAATATCGTCACGAAAAAAGCCGGCGACCTCAACGGTACCACGCTAGGCGCGCGCGGCGGTAGCGCCGACCGCACCAGCACCTGGGCGCAGCACGGCGGCCATTACGGCGAATGGGATGTTGCCGGTAGCCTGCAATATAGCCATAGCGGGATCAATCCGGATCGTATCGTGGCGGCCGATGCTCAAACCGCATTGGATAACGCGCTGAACACGCACGCGTCTCAGGCACCCGGCGCTATGCAGACTGCCGGCGAGCGCTGGAACGCTCATCTGAATTTACAGCGCCAACACTGGGATTTGAACTTTTGGGCTTACAACCAGTCCGTTGGCTTCCCGGCCGGCGCCAGCGGCGCGTTGGATAATAGCGGCACGCTGGACGGCGCCCATTATTTAGGTGACGTCCGTTACTCGACCGAGAACGACCTGGAAAATTGGGAACTGCAATTTCACACCAGTTTTCTGCACACCGATTTGAACGGAAATAGCCGTAACTTTCCAGTAGGCACGGTTTTACCTATCGATGGGAACGGTAACCTAGCCGTGGATGCCAACGGCAATCTCAACCCCGCCACCTTAGTCAACTTTGTGTCGTTTCCGAATGGCATGCGTTTCGTCCCCGGTATCAAAAATACCGTCCCGAGCACCGAACTGACCAGTATTTACAAAGGGTTCGAAAACCACCTGATCCGATTGATCACCGGCTTCCGTTACGAGGAATTGAATGTCAGCGAACTGCGCAATTACGGCATCGGCGTCATCGACGGCCAGCAATTAGTCGTCAACGGCGACCTGACCGACGTCACCGGCACGCCCTACGCCTTCATGAACGACACCCATCGATCGATCTGGTCGGTCGCGTTGCAGGACGAATGGCAGATCTCCAAGAATTGGCAATTGACGGCTGGCTTGCGTTACGACGAATATTCGGATTTCGGCGGTACTTTGAACCCAAGAGCAGCCTTGGTTTGGGATATTAACGACGATCTAACCGGCAAATTGTTGTACGGTCAGGCCTACCGCGCACCTAGCTTCGTCGAGCAGTATCAGAAAAATAATCCGCTGTTCGTCGGCAATGCCTCGTTGAGTCCGGAGACGATAGAAACCACCGAGTTGGCTTTCGATTACCGCCCCTGGAAGAGCCTGCGAACCACATTGAATGTCTATTACTACGAAATCAACGACTTAATCGGCGGCAAATTAACCAATCAGGGCGCCACGCTGTCCGAGGTCAACAATCCCGGTCAAGATGGGTTGGGCAGCGAATTCGAATGGGATTGGAAATTCTACGACGACTGGAATTTGCGTGGCAATTACGCTTGGCAATACGCGGTCGACCGAGCCACCCAACGGCGAGTCAGCAACGTCCCAGAACACCATGTTTACACCGCATTGTCCTGGAACTTTCATCCCAAATGGCAAATTCAGACCCAAGTCAATTGGGTCGGGCATCGGCTTAGCGATATCGGAGATAACCGGGTGTTAAAAGACTACCAAACCGTGGACTTGACGTTAAACGCCAAAAAACTGATGGGATCGCTCGATTTGACCGCGTCGGTACGCAACCTGTTCGACAGTCAGGGCAAGGAACCGGCCATCGCTAGTTATCCCTACAACTTACCGATTTCGGCTCAAACCTTCTACTTCGAAGCCGCTCTGCATTTTTAAACCGCTAGCCGCCACGCCGATTGCAGCCACTAGCCAATATTCGACCAATTAAACGCTAAGCACCAGATTATTCTGACTGATGACGTCCAGCAAACGACCGACCATTCTTCGGCTCACCCAGGCCTCGCCGTCGGCAACAACCTGAATCATTTTCGCCAGATAGCCACTCAACGGACCGCTGTTTTGGTAGCCTCGACTGCCGGCAAGCAGACAATTCAAGATGCGGTCCTCGCCGATCTCGTCGCCGATCACCACGATCTTGCTGGCAGGACTCGCATTCAACAACAAGCCGATATAGTCCGGAGTTTCATCGCCCCGCAACGAGAAGCTCAGTAAAATCAAGCTGGGCTGCTGGGCCTCGGCGGCATTCAAAGCCTGTATTTCGTCGTTATAAAACGAAACGTCTTCCTCGGACATCAGCAACAATGGCGGGATCTGTCCGGTATTATCGACTACGTGGATTTTCATAACCTAAGGATGCTTAAAATTGCGAACACGCCCGCTCGATTACCGCTAGCCGGCCCCCCACCATACGAAATTGCGTGTCCGTCACGGAAAAAACTCAGTCAGCCAACTCGACAAATCCATGCAATCCGCGCTTGGAGTCCGCAGCCAGCCAGTCTTTTAAGTATTGCAGCTCTTCGCTGGATTGCAATTCATCAAGGCATTTTTTATGCCGAAGCAAGCGGAAAGCCGCGGACAATAATTTCAGCCGATCGCCGACGATGCCCGCCCGGCGCAAGCCTACCAAATTCAAGCGATAGTGTTTGGCCGGCCGGCCACCGATTAGCATAAAAGGCAGCACGTCCATATTAATGCCCGTTGTACCTTGAACAATCGCGTAAGCACCGACCCGGCAGAACTGATGCACCACGACGGCGCCACCCATGAATACATTCTTGCCGATATCGACATGCCCGCCGATCGCCACGTTATTGGCGAAAATGGTTTTGTCGCCTACCGAACAATCGTGCGCGACATGACTGTTGTTCATGAAATAACAGCCGGAGCCGATCTTGGTGCTTCCGCCCGGTTTGGTGGCTCTGTGCGCGGTAAATCCCTCGCGAAACGCATTGTCGTCGCCGATTTCCAGCCACGATGCCGTCGCCGGATCAAACCCGAGATCCTGAGGCAAACCACCCAGCACCGCTTGAGGATGCACGATATTCCTGGCACCCATTTTGACCCAACCATGCACCACGGCGTGCGCACCGACTTCGCAACCGGCACCGATCTCCGCCCCCGCTTCGATCACCGCGAACGGCCCAACCCGAACGTCCTTGGATAAGCTGGCATCGGGTGAAACAAAAGCCGTGGGATGAATCAGAGCGGTCATGGTTAGCCTCGCGGATGGTGTTGAGTGTGTAATTCTTTCAGCCTTTGCTGAGCGACGTGAGTGTATATCTGAGTAGTCGATAAGTCGGAGTGTCCAAGCAGCATTTGTACCGCCCGCAAATCCGCGCCGTGATTAAGAAGATGGGTAGCAAACGCATGGCGTAACGTATGCGGAGACAGGGGTTTATCGATGCCGGCTACCGCAGCGTAACGCTTGATCAAATACCAAAATGCCTGACGAGTCATGCCCTCGCCGCGCTTGGTGACGAACAGAAAATCACTTTGCCTACCCGCCAACAAGGCCAATCGCGGACCAGCGAAATAGCGCTCTAGCCAGTCCAGCGCGTCTTCACCGACCGGCACTAGTCGTTCCTTGCCGCCCTTGCCCATCACTCGCACCCATCCCTGCCTCAAATTGAGCTGGGCGAACGTCAATTCGACCAGCTCGGATACGCGCAATCCGGTCGCGTAAAGAACTTCCAACATTGCCCGATCGCGAAACCCCAACAATTCGCCTATCTCCGGCGCCTCGATCAATCGTTCGACATCCCGCTCGCTCAGCGTATCAGGCAATGGCCGCCCCAGTTTCGGCGCATCGATCAGTTGGGTAGGATCGCGCTCGATCCGTTGCTCGCGCAGCCAATAACCATAAAAACGCCGCAAACACGATAAAAACCGGGCCGCCGAACGATTGCCGGTACCTTGTGCATGGCGCGCCGCCAAAAACCCCTTAATGTCGGTCTGATCGACCTCAAGCAAATGTTTATCCTTGAGCCACCTTGAAAACTGTTTTAGATCGCTAGCGTAAGCCGCCAACGTATTGTCGCTAAGACCTAATTCCAACCACAGGGCGTTCAAAAACGCCTCGACCACTTGAGCGGAATTCATGGCCTCGGTTACTTCTGCATCCTGGATGCTTCGTAGTTTAGCAAGCGGCTTTTCAACGCCAGATAATCACCGGAAGTCTCTCCCATGAATCCACCCAAACCGGATTTGGCAACGACACGATGGCAGGGGATCAAACCGGCATACGGATTGTCTCGGCAGGCGCCGGCAACCGCTCTCGGCCCGGAACCCAATTCCGCGGCAAGTTCGGCGTACGTTTTGGTCTTACCTGGCGGAATATCCAACAAGGCTCGCCAAACCCGGTTACGGTGTGCGCTACCGCGCGCCAGCATGGTCACATTCAATTCGACAAACTCCGGCTCCGTTAGAAACGCTACGAAAGGCTTTGCCAACGAAGAAACCGCCTCGCGTACCGACTCAGTCCGCCAAGACGCATCGACGACGACATCGCCAGTCATCGTGACGATTAAATTAGCTTCGCAAAATGGCACGGCGATGACACAGGTTTCGCCCTCCGCGACAGCCTCCCAACGAATGTGTAACGTCATCGTTGACTCCCAATGTCCGGCAAAAAAAAAGGCAGCGAATTGGCTGCCTTTTTTGATGACTCTGCTTAACGCCGAGTCGCCGCCTCACCATTAAGACAGTCGTTCTTTAATCCGAGCGGCTTTACCGGTCAGGTCGCGCAGATAATACAGCTTGGCTCGACGCACATCGCCACGGCGTTTGACTTCGATACTGCTGACGGCGGGGCTATGAGTTTGGAACACTCGCTCGACGCCGACACCGTGGGAAATTTTTCTAACGGTGAACGCTGAATTCATGCCGCGATTTCGTTTGGCGATAACTATACCTTCGAAAGCCTGCAATCTTTCCCGCTCGCCGTCCACAACCCGAACCTGAACCACGACAGTGTCGCCTGGGCCAAATTCTGGCACGTTTTGTTTAAGCTGAGCCGCTTCCAACTCTTCAATAATTTTACTCATAACCACACCCTATTAAACAATTTCATTTCTAAATTCACTCAACAAAGCCTCCTGCTCTGCCGTCAAGTTCAAACTCCGGAGTAGCTCCGGACGCCGCATCCACGTGCGGCCCAGCGCTTGTTTCAAACGCCAGCGCTTGATCGCCGCATGATTTCCGCCAAGCAACACATCCGGCACATCACCGAACTCGCCATGCTCCGGCCTCGTATAGTGGGGGCAATCCAACAAGCCATCCACATGAGAATCTTGCTTTGCCGACTCGTCATCCCCCAATACGCCGGGAAGCAAGCGGGTCACCGCATCAATAACAATCAGCGCGGCAAGCTCTCCGCCACTGATAACATAGTCGCCGATAGACCACTCCTCGTCGCATTCTTGAACGACAAATCGCTCATCGACACCTTCATAGCGTCCGGCCACCAATATCAACTGTTCGAATCGACTGGCCTCATGCAACAAATTTTGCGAAATCACTCGCCCCTGCGGGCTCAAATACACGACTTTAGTGCCATCTCCGGCGCAACCGGCTAGCTTTGCCGAGGCAACCGCGTCACGTAGAGGCTGGTATTTCATTACCATGCCCGGACCGCCACCGTAAGGCCTGTCGTCGACCGTTTTATGTCGGTCTTGAGTAAAATCTCGAGGATTCCAAACAGCAAGATCAACCAATCCGCGCTCTATCGCCCGACCGGTAACCCCAAATGCGGCAGCGTCGGCGACCATCCGCGGAAAAATGCTGATCACATCGAAGCGCATACCGCAACAGCCGTCAAAAATCGGCGTCCCAATCGACCAAAATGCAGCCTTTTTCGGTATCGACCTTGAGGATTGTTTGCCCCATCAAAAACGGGATCAAGCGTTCTTGTTGCCCATCCGAAACCACCACAACGTCATTAGCGCCGGTCTCCAACAAATGATCGACCACCCCCAACTCCATCGCGGCCTGATTAACGACCCTCAGACCGATTAAGTCGGTCCAGTAATACTCGCCATCCGCCGGCTCGGGCAACTGTTGTCTACGTATCAGGATCTCCGACCCCATCAACGCCATCGCCGCGTCGCGATCATCCAAATCTTCAAGTTCGGCCACAACGGCAGCGCCTTGGCGTCTTCCGGCTAGGACCTTAAACTCGCGAATTTGATCGTTCTTCCTAAGACACCAAGGCGAGTAAGCCAAGATATTTTCTCGCGGATCGGTATAAGAAAAAACTTTTACCCATCCTTTGATGCCAAACACGCCAGAAATTTGACCGACGCTCAAATACTCTTCGGCAGACAAGCGGGATTAGGCAACAGCCTTGCTAGCGTCCTTGATCAGTTTGGCGACTCGATCCGAAGGCTGAGCGCCGTTAGCGGTCCAATATTGAACGCGTTCGGTATCCAAAACCAAGCGCTGCTCGCCGCCTCTCGCCAGAGGATTAAAAAAACCTACCCTTTCGATGTAGCGCCCGTCGCGGCTACTTCTGCTGTCGGTTACGACGACATGATAGAAAGGACGGTTTTTAGCGCCGCCTCTGGACAAACGAATACTTACCATCTGCACACCCTAGATAACAATGAGTCAAAAATTTAATCTACCTATTCTACGCGATTTGCCGCGCAAGAAAAGAAAAAATTGAAAAATCACATCTTCATGCCGCGCATATTGCTTTTCAGACCCCGCATCATGTTGACAATGTTGCCTTTGCTAAACTTTTTCATCATTTTCTCCATCATCTTGTGCTGCTTCAACACACGATTGACAGCATTCAAATCCAGACCGCAACCGTCGGCGATGCGCTGCTTGCGACTGCCCTTGATCAGATCGGGAAAGCGCCGCTCTTGCTTGGTCATCGAATTGATCACGGCGATTTGATGCACCAAATCCTTGTCGTTGACCTTTTCCTTAACTTCTTTCGGCACCGCGCCCATGCCGGGCAACTTATCCATCATGGCGCCGATACCGCCCATGTTTTGCATTTGCGTCAACTGCTCGCGTAAATCTTCCAGATCAAAACTTTTGCCCTTCTGCAACTTCTTGGCGAGCTGCTCGGCTTTTTTCTTGTCGACGTTCTGCTCGATGTCCTCGATCAGCGACAACACGTCACCCATACCCAAGATACGCGAGGCCAATCGATCCGGATAGAACGGCTCCAACGCATCGGATTTTTCGCCGACACCAATAAACTTGATCGGCTTACCGGTAATATGCCGAATCGACAGCGCCGCCCCGCCTCTGGCATCGCCGTCGGCCTTGGTCAAAATCACGCCGGTCAACGGTAACGCATCATGAAAAGCCTTGGCGGTATTGGCCGCATCCTGACCGGTCATGCTATCGACGACGAACAGTGTCTCTATCGGCTTGATCGCGGCATGCAGAGCCTTGATTTCAGCCATCATCTCGTCGTCGACGTGAAGACGGCCCGCAGTGTCGACGATCAACACATCCAAAAACTGGCGCTTGGCGGCATCGATAGCCCGATTAACAATATCGACAGGCTGCTCGGTGGATTCGCTGTCGAAGAACTTCAGACCAAGATCGTCGGCCAGGGTTTGCAACTGCTTGATTGCCGCCGGACGATAGACGTCCACGCTGACCACCCCGACCCGCTTCTTTTTCTTTTCCTTTAAATGCCGGCCAAGCTTGGCGACCGTCGTCGTCTTGCCCGCACCTTGCAAGCCCGCCATCAAAATCAGCGCTGGGGGATTGGTCCGCAGATTCAGCTCTTCGTTGGCCGAGCCCATCACTCGCACCAATTCGCCCTGCACCACTTTGATCAGAGCTTGCCCCGGCGTCAAACTGGTCTGAACTTCTTGACCCAGCGCGCGTTCCGTCACCTGCTCGATAAAATCGTTGACGACCGGCAGAGCGACATCGGCCTCCAGCAACGCCATTCGCACTTCCCGCATGGTGTCCTGGATATTGGCCTCGGTCAAGCGGCCCTGACCCTTGATTTTTTTGAGCGCACCGCTCAGGCGATCGGATAAATTGTCAAACATAGCTACGTCTTTATAGTTCTGAAGTCCTGGTGATGATCCGCCGTAACAATCGAATTACGACAATCAGGCCGCTTAGTTTAACATAAGCGCTTCGCAACGCCTTTCGATTCTTCCGGCCATGTACCTCAGCACAGCCATCGGCATTTTATCGATTCTGACCTACGCGCTCGCGGGGGCGGGAATCGCTAGAGAAATCCTTGCCGCGCAAAGACAGTCCTCGCTTCCACTCAAATTGGCTTGGGCCGCGGCCGGCCTGCACAGCGCTTATACCTTCCTAAACATCCACGAGCAGAACGGCTTTTCGTTCGGTTTTTTCAACACCGCGTCGCTAACCGCGTTGGTCGTTGTCTGGTTACTACTGTTTGCCGCCCTCGATAAGCCGGTGGCAAAACTCGGCGTATTGGTATTCCCAGTGGCGGCATTACTTCTGGCGGCTAATTTAGCCTATCCGAGTAAACCTCATCCTCTCGCCCATCACGACTGGCAATTAACCGCCCACATTTTGACGTCGATTTTAGCCTTTGGATTGCTGAATATCGCCGCGGTACAAGCCATTCTACTGGCGATTCAAGAACAGCAACTGCGCCATCATCACCCCAAGCAATTTATGTTAGCGCTACCGCCGTTGCAGGCCATGGAAGCGCTTTTGTTCCAAATGATCGCTACCGGCCTGGGGTTTTTAACCATTTCGTTGTTGACCGGCTTTCTGTTTATCGACGACTTGTTTGCACAGCATCTGGCGCACAAAACCGTGTTGTCGATTCTCGCCTGGCTGATATTTTCCGCACTGCTATTCGGCCGCTTGCGCTACGGCTGGCGCGGACAAAGCGCCGTGCAATGGACATTGATCGGCTTTACGTCGCTCCTGCTGGCGTATTTCGGCAGCAAACTGGTGTTGGAGTTAATCCTGAAGAAAATCTAGGTCGCGACCACGCCTAACGACTCGTCAAGCGCGACAATTTCCCGCAGCAGCGCCGTAGCGTAAGCGCCGGCCGGCAAACCGAAACCTAAGCGCAAAACCGCTTCACTCTCGAAGCCCCACACCAAATCGGTCGGCCTAACCACGAGCGCTCGCCTATCCTGCGTCAGGCCAGCCGAAATCAAACCTTGCGCCAGTATCGGCTGCGCCGCGACAATTCGTTGCTCTAGTTCCAGCGCATCGGCGCGAGCCCCACTAACGCCCTTGCCCCACAACGCACCGCTGCACTGAATGTCGCCGGCCGCCAGTCGCGCCGCCAGCGCCGAATCGATTTCATCCGCGGCAAAATAGCTGTGACTGCCGGCCAGCATAAAAGCCTCGCCAGTCAGGCCGGTACTCCAGCTACCGATCGCCACCCGTTCGGCCAGAATCAGATTAAATAAATAAGACCGCGCCGCCGACAGGTAAATCGAGCGCTGCTCAGCTTTCACCCTAACACCGCCGAACATGGCCGCCGCGCGCCCGACATTGCGGCCTTGGAAACCAAAACGTTGTTCGCCGAAATAATTGGGAAATCCCAAGCGCTTGACTTGCTCGAGCTGGGCATCCAAACGTTCGCGGTCGCCTTGCCAGTTACGGATCAAAATCTCGAATCGATTGCCCTGTAGCACACCTCGCTTTAACTTGCGTGGGTGGCGAACTGCTTCCAGTATTTTCAGATGGTCTCCCTGCAACATTCTCCAATCAGGCTCCACCTTGCCGGGCAACCAAACGCTGAAGCATTGCCGGGTGCGTCCGTGTCGGTCTTTCAGGCCGGCGTAACCGATGTCGCGCTGCCTAACACCGGCGTGGCGGGCCAGCAGCCGGGCGACATATTCGGTGTTTTCGCCGATTTTTTCGACGAATAGAAACACGTGCTCGCCACTGCCTTCCGGTTGGAAGCCGAGGATTTCTTCGACAAAGAAATCGCCGGGGATGGTTTTAATGTCACCAGTGCCGGATGGGCCGCCGAAAGCGCGAGGCCAGTCCGGTAACGGAAATTCGCTCACTTTTCGATCAGCACCACAGCCTGCACCGCAATGCCTTCCTTACGGCCTTCGAAGCCGAGTTTTTCGGTGGTGGTGGCTTTGACGTTGATGAAATCGACATCGACCGCCAAGTCGGCCGCGATGTTGGCGCGCATCGCCGACACGTGCGGCAGCATTTTCGGCGCCTGGGCGATGATGGTGACGTCGGCGTTAACCAGTTTGTAGCCTTTCTCCTGGACGATGCTGTACACGTGGCGCAGCAATACCCGGCTGTCGGCGCCTTTGAAATTGGGATCGGTATCCGGGAAGTGCTTGCCGATGTCGCCAAGCGCCGCCGCGCCCAAGATGGCGTCGGCCAAGGCGTGCAGCACCACGTCGCCGTCGGAATGGGCCTCCAGGCCTTTTTCGTAGGGGATGGTGACACCGCCCAAAATGATGTGGTCGCCGTCGTTGAAACGGTGGACGTCGTAACCTTGACCGACTCGAATCATGTTTGTTGCTCCATATAAAATTGCGCCAGCGCCAGATCGTCGGGCCGGGTGATTTTGATGTTATCGGGGCGGCCTTCGACGATTCTGGGCTTGAAGCCAAGGATTTCCAGCGCGCTGGCTTCGTCTGTCACCGCTGGATTGCCTTCGGTTTGCTGCAAGGCGTCGCGCAGCATGCCGTATTTGAACATCTGCGGGGTCAGCGCCCGCCAGACGTGTTTGCGGTCTATGGTCGCGGTGATGGTGTCGCCGTCGACATGCTTCAGAGTGTCATGCGAACTCAAGGCTAGAATGCCGCCGACGGCGTCATCCTTCATACTGTCGATTTGCAAATGAATGTCGGCGGCGGTCAGACATGGCCGCGCGGCGTCGTGGACCAGCACCCAGTCGTCTTCGCCGGCCAAGCCTTGTAGGGATTTCAGCGCCGACAGCACCGAGTCGGCGCGTTCCTTGCCGCCGGGCGCGGTAATCACGTCGGGGTGTTTGGAAATGTCCAGCTCCGGCCAGTACGGGTCTTCGACAGAAATCGCCACGGCGACTTTTACGAAAGCTCCCGAGCCCAAAAGCCTAGAAAGCGTGTGTTCGATGACGGTCTTGCCGGCCAGCGGCAGATATTGTTTGGGGCGGTCGGCTTGCATGCGTTTGCCGACGCCAGCTGCCGGGACTACTGCCCAGCATTTGAGAATTTGATTCATGCGCTACTCAAGCACTTGAAAGAAGGTTTCGTTTTCCTTGATCATGCCCAGCTCGTAGCGGGCGCGTTCTTCGATGGTTTCCAGACCTTTGCGCAGGTCCAGCACTTCGGCGTACAGCGAGTCGTTACGCTCTTTTTTCTCTTGGGCATCCTTGGTCAATTCCTCCAGCCGCGCGCGGTACTCGCGAATCTGCGACAAACTGGCGTCGCCGAACCACAACCGGTATTGGAAGTGCAGCGTCAACGCGATGATGACAAGGATCAGGGTTTTGATGGCGGTGTCTCTTTAGAAAAGAGTAGGTTGGGTTAGCGAAGCAACGCGGAGCGTAACCCAACACGACGACTCTTAAAGTTGCGGCAATCCTCCGCTTTCGCAAAGGATCAACCCAACCAACGCTTTTTATTTCAGCATTTTGAACGCGCCACGGCCGGCATAGCGAGCTTTCGCGCCCAACTCGTCTTCGATTTTCATCAGACGGTTGTATTTGGCGACGCGGTCGGAGCGGCTCAATGACCCGGTTTTGATTTGGCCTGTGCCCGTAGCAACCACCAAGTCGGCAATAGTGGTATCTTCGGTCTCGCCGGAGCGGTGAGAAACCACCGCGCTGTAACCTGCCGCTCCAGCCATAGTGATCGCTTCCAGGGTCTCGGTCAAAGTGCCGATTTGGTTGACCTTGATCAGGATGGAGTTCGCGATGCCTTTCTCGATACCTTCTTTCAGAATTGCGGGGTTGGTAACGAACAAGTCGTCGCCGACCAATTGGATGCGGTTACCCAACTTTTCGGTTTGGTATTTCCAGCCGTCCCAATCGTTTTCGTCCAGACCGTCTTCGATCGAGATAATCGGATATTTATCGACCCAAGCCGTCAGGAAGTCGACCATTTCCACTGAGTTGAAGCTGCGGTTTTCGGCGGACAACACGTACTTGCCGTCGTCGAAATACTCGGAAGCCGCCGCGTCCATGCCCAGGTAGATGTCTTGACCGGCTTTGTAACCGGCTTTTTCGATCGCTTCCAAGATCACTTCGATGGCTTCTTCGTTGGAACGCAGATTAGGTGCGAAGCCGCCTTCGTCGCCGACGGTGGTCGCCAAGCCTTTGCCTTTCAAGACTTTTGCCAGGTTGTGGAATACTTCGGCACCGTAACGGATCGCTTCGCGGAAGGTTGGTGCGCCAACCGGCAGGATCATGAATTCTTGCAAATCGACGCTATTGTCGGCGTGCGAACCGCCGTTGATGATATTCATCATCGGTACCGGCAGAATGAATTCGCCGGATTTGTTCATGAACTGATACAGCGGTTTACCGGCTTCTTGCGCGGCGGCACGGGCAGCGGCCATCGATACGCCCAAAATGGCGTTGGCGCCCAGTTTGCTTTTTGCATTAGTACCGTCGAGATCGATCATTTTTTGATCCAGCGCGGCTTGGTTATCGGCTTGCATACCAACCACGGCATCTTTCAGCACGGTGTTAACGTTGTTAACCGCAGTCAACACGCCCTTGCCCAAGTAACGAGATTTATCGCCGTCGCGCAATTCGATAGCTTCGCGTTCGCCGGTGGAGGCCCCGGAAGGCACCATGGCGCTGCCGACGACACCTGAATCCAAATAAACTTCGGCCTCGACGCTGGGGTTGCCGCGAGAGTCCAGAATTTCTCTAGCTTTTACATCAACGATTCTCATGATCTTCAATTGCTCCGTGGGAGTGATGGATAGGTTTAGTTGTTTTGTTGGTTCAAGGTGTTTTCGATCAAGGCCGCCGCTTTTACCGCGCGATCGAGGGTCATCAAAGTTTCCAGCAGTTCCTGCATTCGATGCAGCGGCCAGGAATTAGGTCCGTCACTCAAAGCGTCTTCTGGCTTAGGATGAGTTTCCATGAATAATCCGGCAATACCGACCGCAATAGCCGCCCGCGCCAATACCGGCACGTGTTCGCGCTGGCCGCCCGAGCAACTGCCCTGCCCGCCCGGCAATTGCACCGAATGGGTAGCGTCGAACACCACAGGACATTGGGTGTCGCGCATCACGGCCAAGGAGCGCATGTCGGATACCAGGTTGTTGTAGCCGAAGGATACGCCGCGCTCGCAGACCATGATTTGCTGGTTGCCGGTGGCCTTGGCCTTGGCGACCACATTGCCCATGTCCCAAGGCGCCATGAATTGGCCTTTCTTGATGTTGACCGGCTTGCCTTGAGCGGCGACGCTTTGGATGAAATTGGTCTGACGACACAGAAAAGCCGGTGTCTGCATGACGTCCACCACGGAAGCGACTTCCGCCAGCGGCGTGTCTTCGTGGACATCGGTCAAAACCGGTACGTCCAATTGCTGCTTGACCTTTTCCAGAATTTGCAGGCCGGTTTCCAGTCCCAAGCCGCGAAAACTAGACATCGACGAGCGGTTGGCCTTGTCGAAAGAGGATTTGTAAATGAACGGGATGCCGAGTTCGCTGGTGATTTCCTTAAGTTTACCGGCGGTATCCAACGTCATTTGTTCGCTTTCGATCACGCAGGTGCCGGCGATCAAGAAAAACGGTTGATCCAGACCAGCTTCGAAATGGCAGAGTTGCATGCTTAACCTTGTTGTTTATGCTCGTTAAAGTGCTTTTTTGTGTTTGGCGGCGGCTTCGACGAAACCCGAAAACAAGGGATGGCCATTGCGCGGCGTCGATGTAAATTCGGGGTGGAACTGGCAAGCCAGGAACCAGGGATGCTCCGGCAGCTCAACGATTTCGACCAGCCGGCCGTCCAAGGATTTGCCGGAAAAACGCATGCCGGCGGCTTCCAGTTGTTTCAGATACTGGTTGTTGAACTCGTAACGGTGGCGGTGACGCTCGGTGATCACGTCTTTTCGATACACCTCGAAAGCCAGCGATTCGTCCTTCAAGCGACATTTTTGCGCGCCGAGGCGCATGGTGCCACCGATGTCGGAGTCTTCGTCGCGGGTGACCAGTTCACCAGCCTCGTCCATCCATTCGGTAATCAAGCCGATCACGGGATGGGGGCTCTTCGGCAGAAATTCGGTACTGTGGGCGCCTTCCAAGCCGACCACATTGCGGGCGAATTCGATCACAGCCGATTGCATGCCCAGGCAAATGCCCAGAAAAGGGATTCTGTTCTCGCGGGCGAAGCGCACCGTCGAAATCTTGCCTTCGACGCCGCGCTCGCCGAAACCGCCCGGCACCAGAATAGCGTCGACATCCTTCAACCGAGCGGTGCCTTCCTGCTCGATGGTTTCGGAATCGATGTATTTGATCTCGACCTTGTGGCGGGTATGAATGCCGGCGTGCAACAAGGCTTCGTTCAAGGATTTGTAGGCATCGGTATGGTCGACGTATTTGCCGACGATGGCGATTTGCACCTCGTCGGTTGGGTGGGTCAGGCCGTCGACGACTTTTTCCCACGCGCTCAAATCGGCGGGCGGCACGTCCAGACGCAATTGGTTGACGACGATGTCGTCCAGCCCCTGCTCGCGCAACAGCAGCGGAATGCGGTAGATGGTATCGGCATCGATCGCGGTGATGACCGCCTTCTCGCTGACGTTGGTGAACAGCGCGATTTTGCGGCGTTCGCTGGCCGGGATGGTTTGTTCGGAACGGCAGATCAGAATATCGGGTTGAATACCGATGGTGCGCAGTTCCTTAACCGAGTGCTGGGTCGGCTTGGTTTTCAGTTCGCCGGCTGACTTGATATAGGGCACTAGGGTCAAATGGATGAACACCGCGCGGTCGCGGCCCAATTCGACGCCCATTTGGCGGATGGTTTCCAGAAACGGCAGCGACTCTATGTCGCCGACCGTACCGCCGACCTCGATCAGCGCCACGTCCTTGCCTTCCGCGCTGGCGTAAACCCGGCGCTTGATTTCATCGGTGATATGCGGAATCACTTGCACCGTCGCGCCGAGATATTCGCCCTTACGCTCGTTGCGAAGCACTTGTTCGTATACCTGCCCCGTCGTGAAGTTGTTTTTTTTGGCCATCGTGGTTTTCAAAAACCGCTCGTAATGGCCTAAGTCCAGGTCGGTTTCCGCGCCGTCCTCGGTGACGAACACTTCGCCATGCTGGAACGGACTCATGGTGCCCGGATCGACGTTGATGTAGGGATCGAGTTTGGTGATGGTGACCTTGAGGCCGCGGTCTTCCAAAATTGCGGCCAAGGAAGAAGCAGCGATGCCTTTCCCCAGCGAGGAGACCACACCGCCGGTGATAAAGATGAATTTTGTCATGAAAAATTTGCGCCCTGTCTAGCGTCTGGCAATGGGGTCAACACTAAACCGGAATTCTAACAGCTTTGTCCCATGCCTGCCGGGCAAATCTAGCCCTTGCGCCCCCACAGCAACCACTAAAAGCTCAGGCACATTCCTCACAGTAAGCGCACGACAACAACTGCCGTACATCAAGTTAACAAGCGTTAAAACGCCAAGAATGCGACGAAATGTCGCACGAAGCGCCTGATCTCGAGAAAAAGACGGGCAACGACTGGCAAAAACAAGATCGCTCACACCATTATTAATGTTACCCACGATCAAACAATCGCGGCCATTGCCGAGCAACAAGGCGTGAAGTCCAAAGCTATCGGAAGCGGCGCCGGAAAGTCGCTAAAGATTTTTCTATTCGTCAGCGTTGCGTCGTTTCGCCCAACGTTATGACATGGAATCCCTCTGTCAGCTGGAGGGCACATAACTTACTACTAGACGCATAACATCTTCGAAAGGGCTCTAACAAAACCATTTCCAACTGTACTTATACAAGATAAATATCAATTTTTAGCACAACTATATTTTCCCAATATACTCTTCCACGGAGTCAACGTATTTTCTCATTCCTGTATCTTCCACGTCGTTATGGTCCGAATACCCCTTAAATTGACGCTTGGAACTAGTCGCATAATAATGATTAATCCGAAACAGTTCGGGAGACACCACATCCATCCATGAATTTTCCTCAGACGCCTTAACCCCATGAATAAACATTAGCTTCGTTAACTGAGGCCGGACAGCACATTTCTCTCGACCTAAGGACAAAACCTCCGGAGAACGTCGAATATAATTATTAATAATTAAACCCTTAGGAACCTGTTCAAATCCTGAATTTCCAAACCAGATCATCTTGAACTGCAACGCGGCTATATTTGGATGCTCTCGACTCTCTAAAAACTTCAAAAAATCTTGCTCGGCATTAACAGGATAGATAAACTCATCAACATCGATAAACAACATCCAATCGGAAAAACTACCGTATTTGTATAAACAATGGTGCATCTGTCCTCGCTGACAAAAACGCCAGCTATTATCGGGAGCACCGGACACGTAAGGATAATCCCAATCTATCAACGTCACAATTCCCTGGGCAATTAGAGGCGCCAACAAGTTACGTATCCGCCTTCTTTTTAAACTACGATTATCGTATATATAGAAATGACTTACGCCTATCATACGATAATATGCGATCCACTCAGGGATGAACCTATCTTCATCCTTCATCAACGTCGTCACACTTAGCTTATGCCGCGGCAATTCGACCGAATGATTCGAAAGCTGGAGAGAGTTAACGATTTGACTACCGTCCAACTTTAACGTAATCAAAACCACGGGCTTACTCCGAAAACCAGAGGGAATCAAATATTTAATGATTAAAACCTGATAAGCCTCCTTTTCATCGGCAAAATCCTCAACGACCTGCCCAATAACTTCGCAACCTGAGTCGAATACGCATATTAATCTACTCCAGTCGGCAACGCGGTCATATCTACCAATAGCTACCACGTAATTTTTATCGCCGGAAACGAATACATCGTAGATAGCGGGCTTACCAGAAATTTTAATCTCGTGGCGACCGCCAAAATTCGGCAACGTCAGTTTCTTAAAGTAAAAAACCCAAATTGGATAATTTAACTGAACGAAATTATACGCAACATCCAGACTGACTTTTTTTCCCAGCCTCTTCAATAGGCTTAGCAGGACTCTCATACAAGCTTCCTATTCAGTGAAATCAGGCAAGTAATGATCCAAGGAACGCTTCATTATCTCTACCTCAGGAAACCATAGCGCATCTTCCAAAGGCTTGTTCAACAAAACCACCGGCACTTTTGGATTAAAAATCGACGCCCAAGCTGATAAAAATGACGACGACCGGATTAGTGCGTCGCATTTCGACAACAACAAAGAATTAACTAACGCATCGAATCCTTTCGAATAATTATCGCCGCCCCCATCGAGACTATGAATTGCCTTAATGCCATCGCTGCGAAAATGGTCCTGATGGCTCACCACAGCAATATCTGGAAATTTTTCCAGCATATATTGAATAAAACGACTTTCATCACTAGCGACAAATAGAACATCGACGCTGGGGTGATCCGCTAAAAAATTTCGAATCGTTTGTTCACAATACGCCCAAGCGACTTGTGGCGCCTCGACTACTTTATCGGTACCTCGAAAATGAACCCCCAAAACATACTTACCTGCAAAATGCTCGGCAACGAACGCTTCCACCTCGGCGGAAATCACCGGATTGAACTCAATATATTCACGGAAAATCTCGCCGGCTTGTTCCAAGCTCAAATCGTGAAAACACCAACCCGGCATCCGTAAATCTCTGATACGTCGAACCTTGGTAACCAACCAAGGCCTATACTCGGCTGCGAAACCGGCCGCTGACATTGCTCGATTAGAAAAATAATACTTAAACCAATCGCGCCCCAAAACCGGATCCGAATAATTCTTCGTAGTAAATTCTAAATAGGGTACTAAACCCTGCTTCTTACAGAAATGCAAAACAAACAGCGCCCAATTCAGAACCGCGAAAAACCCTAAATTGGAATTCACGATCTCAATTGCAAAAACGCCTCGATTTAACCGTTGAAAATGCCTATAAAAATATGGCGTCAGCTCTGAAGCTACCGCATCGAAAGCTTGGCCGGGCGTTTTAATTGCAGCAATTCTCCACCAAATATGCCTCAGATTCATAACATTTCACAACCTAATTTTAGAGAACCCAATATCTCGGGAATAAAAAGAAAAATCAGAGCAAAATACCGCCTAAAACCCCTGATCGACATCCTCCCGCAAACCAGGCCATCGACTGAATGCGAACACCCAAATCATGATGATATTCAAGACCGGCACCAATAATGCGATGACCCAACGTCCATCAAAGCCGGCTTTCCGCAGTATTCGGAATCCCAACCACAAACAAAACAAGATATAGACGGGCAACAAAACGAAAAACAACGCCATCTCAACCTCCTCGCCGCGCGTTTGGCCATTCCGCGAAGGCCAACTGGATGAATACGATTAATAAACCGAACACCGGAATAAAAACCAGTCCAGCCCAAAGCGGATTCAACCCCACTTTTTTATAGATTACGATAGTGGGAATGGCGATCATCATGCCGACGATCGCCGACTGCAAAACTTCGGCAAACATCTCATTTCTCCGACTAGGGTTTATCCATTCATCATCACACGCTTTGTCGAAACTGCCAAGACACTCGGTAGCAAGGTTCGTTTTTCGAACCGCTGACCCACTCGGCCACCCAAAGGCCAGCCACCGCCGCCAAGCTGCCATCCAGATATATCAACGGCCTCCACTCCCGTTCCCACGGCGGGGTACCGGCTGCTTGATAGAGCTTTTTCAAACTGTGCCGGCCACCCCTCCCTGGCAACTTCAACTTTTCGCCGCCGCGCCGGAACCTCACCGTGACACTAGCCCGATCCCAAAGCGCTTGAGCGATGCCGTCAACGGAAACCTCCTTGCTCAAGCGGCAACCGCCGCCCAATTCGATCTGCTGGGCATTATCAGGCCAAACCACTTCGCCGTGCGTGCGAACAGCCGGATAGGCCGGCACGCAAACTAAGCGCTTGCGGTATCTTCGAATCAGCGCGCCCTGATAACATAATTGCGGGTTCGCATCGCCACGCGCATCGACGACCTGCGCCAGAATCGCTTCGGTTATGGCTCGACTCGGCGGCCGGAGGCCGTTGCGAGCTAACCATTGTCGAATCAGCAAGCGACGGCGACTTGCCGCAACCGGCAGTTGGTCGATCGCCAGCTCGCCCCTGTCCAAACCGGATACGGCGGCCAATTGTGCTTCGGCCCACTCGTCCAGGCATTCCGCAGCCTCTCCACACAGCTCGGCCGACCGCGCCACCGTTTTATCCAGCCCAGGCCAGCGTTGTTTCAGTAGCGGTAGAACTTGGTTTCGCAGAAAATTCCGGTCGAAATCATTCGTGGCATTGCTCGGATCCTCTATCCAAACCAAGCCTTGCTGGCGCGCGTAGACCAATACCTCGGCCTTGCCCACTTTCAACAGCGGCCTGACCAACGACCCTCGGCCCAGCGGCGATATCCGAGGCATCGCCGCCAATCCAGCCACGCCAGCTCCGCGAAATAGTTGCAGCAACACCGTTTCCAGTTGATCCTCGCGGTGCTGAGCCGCCAGCACCACGTCGTCGCGGTCCAGCAAATCGGCTAGCGCGGCGTATCGAGCGCGACGAGCAGCCGCCTCCGGACTTTCACCCGGCGCAGCCGAGGCGTCGACAGTCAGCAGCAAGAACTCGACACCCAACGCTTCGCATTGCCGACGACAATGGGTGCCCCAGGCCGTCGACTCCGCTTGCAAGCGGTGGTCGACGTAGACCCCGCACAGTTTGGCTTGCCAATCCGGTTGCCGTGCGCACAGGTGCAATAGTACGTGCGAGTCCACGCCACCACTGTATGCGACATACAAACGCCCAACCCGCTCCGGCAGCGCGGAACTCACTGCCTGAAAGCTCAGCATAAGGCAACGCTCCAAAAAAAAGGCCGAGAGAAATCGGCCTTTTCTACGCTGATGTTCCGGACAAAGGAATTATTTGGCCGGCTCTTCAATGAACGAGCCGAAACGCATGATACGTTGATAACGTTTCTCCAACAGTTTGTCCATGTCGCCAGCTTCCGCCTGCAATTCACCCAAATGCCTGAGCAAGGCTTCCTGCAAATTGGCGGCGATCTTGGCGAAATTGCGGTGACCGCCACCGACCGGCTCGCGGATGACTTCGTCCAAAAAACCTTGTTCGCGCACGCGGTCGGAGGTTATTCCCATGGCCTCGGCAGCCAACTGGGCCTTGTCGGCGCTTTTCCATAAAATAGACGCACAACCTTCCGGCGAAATTACCGCGTAAGTACTGTATTCCAACATTAGCAAACGGTCGCCCACCCCAATAGCCAACGCGCCACCGGAGCCCCCTTCACCGATCACGGTACAGATAATCGGTGTCCGCAATTTGGACATTTCGAACAAGTTACGAGCAATCGCTTCGCTCTGACCGCGCTCTTCCGCGCCAATGCCAGGATAGGCGCCGGGAGTATCGATCAGACAAATGACCGGCAACTGAAAGCGCTCGGCCATTTTCATGACGCGCAAGGCCTTCCGATAACCTTCCGGCCGCGGCATTCCGAAGTTTCTGTAAATTTTTTCCTTAGTGTCTCGACCTTTTTGATGACCGATCACGACGACCGGCCGACCCTCCAAGCGCGCTAAGCCGCAAACGATGGCCGGGTCGTCCGCGAATGCGCGATCGCCATGCAACTCATGGAATTCGGTGAAAATTAACGAGATATAATCCAGCGTGTAAGGCCGTCCCGGATGGCGCGACAATTGGGAAATCTGCCAGTCGGACAAGTCGCTGAAAATACTCTCGGTCAGGCTCTCGCATTTCTGCTCCAACTGCTTCAGCGTCTCGGAAATATCGAAGTTGTTGTCTAGCTCGACTTTGCGCAGCTCTTCAATCTTGGCTTGCAGTTCGGCAATCGGCTGTTCAAAATCAAGAAATTTTAAATCCATGGCTTTCGGGAGCGGAATCTCTAAAATGGCCGGCAATTCTATTAAAAAAAGCCGATATTGCCTATCTATTTCGGCCGCGGTTTCGCTTAGCGTGCGACCGCTCCCCTATGGTCACCGTCACGCTTATGTCATTCATGAATAGCAAATACTCCGGTCCTCGCGACGCCTATATGCCGCTAGCCGCCAAAATGCGACCAAGCAGCCTTGAAGAATTTATCGGCCAACAACACCTGCTGGCAAAAGGCAAATCGCTAAGGGCAGCTATCGACAACGGCGCGTTGCATTCGCTGGTATTTTGGGGACCGCCGGGAGTCGGCAAAACCACGCTGGCCAAGATCATCGGTGGCATGACCCATAGCCACATCATCGAGTTGTCGGCGGTGATGGCCGGTGTCAAGGAGATTCGCGCCGCCGTGGGCGAGGCTGAAGAAATCAAGGCTCGACAGGGCTTGAATACCATCGTATTCATCGACGAAATTCACCGTTTTTCGAAGAGTCAGCAGGACTCGTTGCTGGCGCCCATCGAAAGTGGCGCAATCGTGCTGTTCGGCGCCACCACCGAGAATCCGTCGTTCGAGCTGAACAACGCGCTGCTGTCGCGCTTGCGAGTCTACGTAATGCGCAGCCTCGATACCGACGCGCTGATCGAACTGCTGGAGTGTGCGCTAAGAGATAAACAGCGCGGCTTGGGCCTGCGGCCGATCGAGATAGACCGCGAAACTCTGACGATGATCGCCAAGGCCGCCGATGGTGACGCCCGACGAAGTTTGAATATTCTGCAAATTGCCGCCGACCTAGCCGAGACCGTGGATGGACGAGAAGTCGTTAAACCTGGAATGATCGACGAAGTCCTGCAAGGCCACGCAAACCGCTTCGACAAGCGCGGCGATATTTTTTACGATCAAATCTCCGCTTTGCACAAATCAGTGCGCGGCACCGATCCTGATGCGGCATTGTATTGGTTTGCCCGGATGCTGGACGGTGGTTGCGACCCGCTTTACATTGCCCGGCGCGTGATTCGAATGGCCGCCGAAGACATCGGCAACGCAGATCCGCGCGGCTTACAACTCGCGCTAAACGCCACCGAGGCCTACGAAAGACTAGGCAGCCCTGAAGGCGAGCTAGCTTTGGCGCAAGCGGTAACCTATCTTGCGTGCGCACCGAAAAGCAACGCCGTCTACACGGCCTACAAGGCGGCAATGATCGATGCCAAAAAAAGCGGCTCGCTGGAAGTTCCAATGCATCTACGAAACGCACCGACCGGTCTGATGCGGGATTTAGGCTATGGCGCCGAATATCGCTACGCACACGACGAAGATCAAGCATTCGCCGCTGGCGAAAATTATTTCCCCGACGCCTTACAAAACCGCCGTTATTACTTTCCGGTCGAACGCGGATTGGAGAGTAAAATTAAAGAAAAGCTAAACTTTCTGCGCGGCTTACCGGCCAAAAAAACCTGATGAGATCAAATTTCGAAGGCGTAAAAAAAAGCCTCGCAACCCTGGGGATTGCGAGGCCGTGGAAACAAACGAACGATGGATGCTTCGTTTGCGAATCTCCGCCAATGGAGAATCAGACAGACTGCTTAACCGGATAAGTGGGTTCGGCCGCGATATTACTCATTAAAGCCGCTACACCGAACATTAAAGTCGAAAGAATAAACTCGCCGGAAATAAATCCGACAATACCGGTAAATGAAATAACCCCTATCATTAAATCTTTTTTAAATTCGTTCATGACAACCTCCGCGACATTTGATAAGAAACAGCTTTAATAAATCCACCCACCAAAGTCATCGCTATTCGACTTGGCGGCGTCGGGACTAAGTAAAAGCCAGTTCTTGATCAAATGCCAACCTCAGTGACCGACTATTGGAGGAATATCGCACTCTTTGTCGAAAAATTCGCGACTGGTTGGCAATCCGCCAGTATTGTCGAAGCCGATTTCCGGGCTAGCCTTAGCCGGAAACTGGCTTTACACTGCGGCAATTTTCCCCTTAACCTCTCCTGGTGACCCAATGAAAAGTCGCTTACATTGCGCCCTTGTACTGATTGCACTGACCGCTACCGCTTGCTCGAAAGCCTATTACGGTAGCCTGGAAAAACTGGGCATTCCTAAGCGGGAAGTCATGGTACATCGGGTCGAAAAAGCCCGCGAGACCCAGGAGGAAACCAAGCAACAATTCAAATCGGCACTGGAACAGTTCACCGTATTGACCAATTTTCAGGGTGGCGACCTGGAATCAACCTACGGGAAACTAAACGACGAGTATGATGCCAGCGTGCGGAAGGCGGATGAAATTCACAAACGCATCGCCGATATCGAAGACGTTTCGGAAGCCTTATTTACTGAATGGGAAGCCGAACTTAGGGAATACACCAACGCCTCGCTCAGACAAACCAGTAGCAAAAAGCTGGCGGTAACAAAAACCCAATACCGGCAATTGCTGGCAGCAATGCGCAAAGCGGAGTCCAAACTGGAGCCGGTACTGAAAGTCTTCAAGGACCAAGTCTTGTTTCTAAAGCACAATTTAAATGCTCAGGCCATCGCTTCGCTAAAAGGCCAGCTCGATAGCGTGAAATCGGATGTTTCCGCGCTAGTCCTTGAAATGGAAAAATCGATCAACGAAGCGGATAGCTTTATCGCGACCATGGAAAAGTCTTGAAGACTCCGGACTAAGTCCGGTTAGACCGAACAACCGGAGCACACCGAAATTGTGTACTCCGGCCCTCATTCAATCTTGGTGAGCGAAGCGCTTGCGCTCCTCGGCACTCTTACCCAATGCCTTGGCCATCCACGGCGGCGGCGCGTCAAACACTTTCTGAAACTCGCGCAACTGTGCTTCAGCTTCGATCACGTCCGGGATCTTGATCGGATAAATATCGGCTCGAATCACTTTCGCGGCGGCCGGTCCACCGATAGACTGCACGAATAACACATGGCAGTCCTTGATCAACTCGGCCCGGAACAGGTTTTTATCGTCGGCGGTATCGGCTTCCACCGTAGAGCGGATATCCACCAATCGCATGGCGTCCTTGGACAATTGATACACCAAAAACCGGATGCACGAGCCGAAATGCCCGTTCAGCGACTGCCCGCTGTTGGATGCGATCGCGACCCGGATCGATTCCGGCATGTCGCCTTCCTTGTAGGGGAGGATTTCCGGCAAGCCCTCGTCACCGTCTTCCTCGCCCCATAGATAACGCACTGCCAATTTGATGTTGGCCAATCCAATGTCGATATCCTCACCATCTTCCTCGCCATCGTGGCTGCCAATCCCGGTTTTCAAATTGGTGACGGTAATGGTTTTCAGGCGTTCGTCGGTCAACGGCGAACCGACTTTTTCGTGCAGAATTCCAATCAGCGACGCCACATCCACGCCGGGCAACACTCTTGACGCCAACGCAATGCGGAGCGCGATATCTCTTGATAATTCCATAGCGTTACCCCTAAAGTTTGTGCTGTTCTTTCCAGTCGGCGTAACCGCCGGCCATGCTGTATACCTGCTGAAAACCGAAATCTCCGAACATTTCCGCCATATGCTCGCTGGCATGGCCGTAATAGCAATAAATCAGCATGGGCTTGGACTTATCGGCTTTTCTGATCAAGGTGTCGCGCAACTGTTCGTGTACGTGCATCGCATTGTCGATATGTCCTGCCTTATAGTCCTTAAGGTCCCGGCAATCCAAGATCATCGGCTGCTGTTCGGCGATCAAGGCTTCGGATTCGGCCACCGTAAGCGTCTTAAAGTTTTTCATAAGTCCTCACCCCCGTTTCGCTTCGCCGACCCGTTACACCGGACCGTAGCTCGCTTCGCGTTTAACTTCGATGGTTTTAGTCAACGCCGCTTCGTAGCTCAACGTCTCGCCTTTAAATTTAAAGCCTTTTGCCGCTTCGTACACGGTGATGACTTTGTCTTCGGCGGACTGGCCTTTCAGGTCCGCTTTCTCGATGTACAGAAATTCCATCGTTTCGTTCCAGACCATGCCCTCACTGTACGGCAACAATTTGAATGTATAACCTTCCAATTCGACAACCATTGGAGCGGCGATGTTTTCGACGTAAATCAAAGCCAAGGTATCGGCGGTCAAACCGGCTTTATATTTCTCGACGAATAGTGCAAGGGACTCCAACTGATAGACCATACCGTTTAAAAACAAGATCTTGTCGCTATCGGCCAGCATCGCCGCTTGCTGGATCAATAATTTGGGCGGGTTACGGTCGTTGGGATTGGTCGCGCCTTCGCGCATGGCACCTTCGATCAGCACTAAGTCGCCGCGCCAAGCAGTCAGACCCGCAGTGCTGGTTTTGCCCAATACCGTAGAAATGGTCAATAGGCCTTGGCTGTTGTAACTGTCGAGTAACATCGGAAACATCTCCTAATAGATAAAAAATTCGGTTCAATTTAATTAAGCAAGAGCCTTGCCAGCCAAGCATACCCTTATCGCAACTGGGGCTATTCACGAATTGGGGTCATTCCGGCTTATCGGAAAACCCCGATTTGCCGACAGCGACCGCCAACAATGTCGCAAACACTACAAATTCCACGCGATTTTTCGGTTCGCCGTTGTAGGCTTTAACACTATTTTGCAGCGCCCCTACCGAATCGATATACTCAAATATAATTAACGAACTACCTCGCCAAACACACTACCCCAATTCGCTAATGCCCTACCGCGCTCGTCCACGGCCAGAGCCATGGCCCAAAAACTGCTTGTAAATACGTGGATTATGCCCATCAAGCAAAGTGCGACAACTTTCAGTCAAATCGCCACTATCGCACTCGATCAGCGTTAGTCCCGAACCGTTTCACGAACAATCACGTCTTTCGATATATATAATATGATATACCGAATATCCGCTTCGTTTGTTACTGAAACACCTGTTCCGGCCAAGCTGTCAAAGAAAACCTGCCGACAAGCGCGATCTTTAAGTCGGGGCGTTGACGATAGCGTTCGCCGGTTAACCCTGGCTCTTCGAGAGCAACGATCACCCACCAAACTAGCGAGGCCATCATGTTGTTAGAAATGAACGTCAAATTGCGCAGAGGCCATTTCGACCTGACCACATCGCTGGCGATCAATGACAACAGCATGGGCCTGCTCGGGAAATCCGGCGCCGGCAAAAGCACCTTGCTGGGCTTGATCGCAGGCGCCATTCAGCCGCATAGCGGCTACATTCTGGTCGACGGCAAGATCTTGTTCGACAGTCGCAAGGGTATCGTCATGCCGCGCGAACAACGTCCGGTAGGCGCCGTACTACAACTGGATTGCGCCGATCCGTCCGAAACCGTCCGCGAAAACTTGAACGCCACCCGCGAGCGCACGCTGAGGCATCGGAGAAACTTCAAGCTACCGTTCTTGATCGAGTTACTCGAATTGGGCAGTCTGCTCGACCAACCCTTACCGCTGCTTTCAGCCGGGGAAAGGCAACGGGTGGCCTTGGCCCGGTCGCTGGTGAAGTCGCCGCGCTTGCTCCTGCTGGACGACACCTTTGCGACGATAGGCCACGACTACCGGCCGCTGCTATTGGCGCTGCTCAAGCGCGCTCAAATCGAACTCAACCTACCCGCACTCTACGCCAGTCAATCCTTAGGGGAAATCCTCGACTTGACCGACCAATTGATCGTGCTGGATCAGGGGAAGGTGACGCGTAGCGGCTCATTACCGGAAATCGCCAAGGGACAAGGCATGCTTCGCTATCTGGGCATGCGTCAGATAGACAACTTGCTGCCGGTCACCATACGTCATCACGACCATTCCGCCGGCCACACCCAGGCAGACAGTTTCGGCTTGCCGTTGGCGCTGCCGCTGAGGCCGCAATTGGCTCCGGGCAGCGGGACCCAGGTATCGATCCGCGCCAACGACATCGCGCTGTCGCGCGGATACTTAAGCGGCATTTCGATCCAGAACCAGATCAAGGGCCGCATCTGCGCGCTTATTCCCAGCGGAGAGAGCTTAATTGTGCAAATCGATTGCGGCGGCGCGTTGCTGGCCGAAATTACCCACGGCGCGGCCCGCGATATGGCTCTACAGGAAGGCGATACGGTTTATTGCTTGATCAAGACCCATTCGATCGCTTATCTGCGCGAACTTCAAACTCAGTCATACCAACGCGTGATTAGCGTAGGTCCGGATCACTATCACTTGCTTGAAACCGCGCCCACAGCCCACGGTTTCCACCACGCTATCGCAAATAGCGCCGTCGAAATCAAGCAAGTAACCGATCGAATCATTCAGGCCTAAGCACAACTAAATCCAATACATCTGTTGTAGCCTATCCACTAAGCGACGGGCCCACTCATCGCCCGCGCGCGCCACCGGCAGCGGCTCGAGGCGGCCGGCCGCCCCGAGCACGTTCGCCCGGACGGTCGCCGGGCCGAGCTTGCGACCGAGGTTTAGCCGCTGCCTTAGGCTTGGCCTTGGGCTGAGACTTGGCGGAAACCGGTTCCAGCGACACTTTTTCGTAGCCTGTATCGGCAACCCGCGGAATCGACTTTTTCAGGAGTTTTTCGATTGCCGCCAACAATTGCGCTTCTTCAGCATCGACCAACGAGATTGCCTGCCCTTCCGCGCCGGCCCGGCCGGTGCGTCCGATGCGATGCACATAGTCCTCGGCGACTTGCGGTAGATCGTAATTGACAACATGCGGCAACTGGTCGATATCAAGCCCGCGTGCGGCGATGTCGGTCGCCACCAGTGCCGTGATCGCACCGCTTTTAAAATCGTCCAGCGCGCGGGTCCTGGCTCCCTGGCTCTTGTCGCCGTGCAAGGCCGCGCAGCGTATGCCATCCTTGATCAGCTGCTTGCACAAGCGATCCGCGCCGTGCTTAGTACGCACGAAAACCAGCACCTGCTGCCACCGGCCGTCGCCGATCAGATGCGCCAGCAATTCGCGCTTGGACTCGCGCTTGATACCGTAGACCAACTGCGACACGGTTTCCGCCGCCGAATTGCGTTTGGCAACGGCAATCTCGACCGGGTCGCTCAACAATTGTTCGGCCAGCGTGCTGATCTCCGGCGAATACGTTGCCGAAAACAACAGATTCTGGCGCCGTGCCGGCAATAATTGGATAATTTTGCGGATGTCGCGGATAAACCCCATATCCAGCATCCGGTCGGCTTCGTCGAGCACGAAATACTCGATTTGCGACAGGTCCGCATAGCCTTGCTGGATCAAATCCAACAAGCGGCCGGGAGTCGCAACCACGATATCGGTTCCGCGCTGCAATTTTTGGATTTGCGGCTTGCTGCTGACGCCCCCGAAAATCGCTTCCGCAAAAAACGGCAGATGCTTACCGTAAGAGCAAACGCTCTCGTAGACCTGCAGCGCCAGTTCGCGGGTCGGCGTTAGGATCAACACCCGAATAGGTCGGGGCTTTTTCCTCACAGGCGCTTGTTGCAGCAATTGCAACAAAGGCAGTGTAAAGCCCGCGGTTTTGCCGGTGCCGGTCTGAGCACCGGCCAGCACGTCCCGCCCCTGCAATATCACCGGGATCGCTTGCTCCTGAATCGGAGTAGGCGTTTCGTAACCTTGTTCGGCAACGGCTCTAAGAATTTGCTCGGAAAGACCGAGTTCTGAAAATAGCATGGATTAACCTTATGTTGTTTCCGTCATATAATTCGGGAAAATTTGGAAAAAATTCGGGACATGACAACCGTGTCCAAAATACGGCTATATTTATTCTGAAATTTTATGACCCGAGGAAGGACGCCCTTCATCATTCCGCAGGAGCCAAACGATGAAACCCGAGAAGCGCAATCACCTTAGAATAAGACCTAGAGGCCTGCAGGCAGGTATCGTTTTCAACCCCACGACAGCCAAGGAGCTGGCGTTCGAGGCCGATATCCTCGATATTAGCTACAGCGGCATTCGCGTCCGGCTTCGCAAGCCGCTGGCGGACGACATAGTCGGCAAAATCAAGATCACGATGATATTGCCGGAATCCGGCACGCCGTTCAGCGTGCACGGCGTTATCAAGCATCAGCACAGCGAATCCGAATGCGGCCTGCATTACATCGACCACGTCGAGGGGTCGATAGACGATCTGATGTTCGAGTGCGTCGAACTTGACGAAAGTACCGTGTTGATCAAAACCAATTAAAACACCGTCCGGCGCGATCCGGCTCAAGCGGTAATCACGAAACGAACCGCATCCAGACGCAATTGCGCGTCCTGTATGCTCTCGTGCGATAACATCGTCATTTCCTTGAGTTGTTCGATCTCGGCATCCTTGATCGCCGGATTGACTTTTTTCAGCCTGACCATCCGCTTGATTTCACCGGTCAAAGCCGCCACCATTCGATTGGTGGCTTCGCCAATCAATTGCTGGGCCTTGCCGCCAGCGGCTTGTTCCGCTACTTTGATCATCTCCTGAATATGCTGGCGTTGGCTATTCAAAAACTGACTGATTTGGGCCTTCTCGAACTTATCGCCGGTTTCGATCAGACTGTCATGGCTGACCGATGCCGTTAGATCCATCTTGTTTTGGTCTATCAACACCCGAATCGGCGTATGCGGCAAAAACCGGCCAATTTGCAGTTCGGCCGGCGCACTACACTCGAGTACGAACAGCAATTCCAACAAAAATTGGCCGGCCTTCAATTGCGCATGCCTGACCACGCTGACCGCGGCATTGCCCGTCTCGCTGGACAACACCAAATCCATCGCCGCCAAAACCATCGGATGTTCGGCGGTCAGAAACAACATGTCCTCGCGCGCCAACGCAATATCCCGAGCCACCGTTACGGTCAAGCCGTCG
The DNA here is from genome assembly GCF_001644025.1 of Methylomonas koyamae. GTDB lineage: Bacteria > Pseudomonadota > Gammaproteobacteria > Methylococcales > Methylomonadaceae > Methylomonas > Methylomonas koyamae_A. The sequence goes on along the minus strand of NZ_LUUK01000202.1, from coordinate 6,238 downwards.
TCCTGCAACATCGGAAAATGCGAAATGCGCAGATTTTCGCTGGGCCGCAGGATATGGCAAGCCTTGGAGTGGTACTCGACGTCGACGCCGTAGCAATCGAAAATATCCTCCAGATAAGGCCACAAACTGCCATCGGATTCGCTGGCGTGAATGGCTTCGACCAATTGCCGAGCAGGCTCCGGACGGCAGGAGTTCAGTTCCAGCAACAAATCGCGGCCCTTCTGCAATTCCGCTTCGAGGCGCGCATTCAGCTGGCGAGTTTCTTCTATCAATGCGTCAACCGCCGCTCGCTCGCGACTGGCCAACGCCGCCGACAATGGCCCGCTCAAGGCTTTGGCCACCTGCGACGCCGCCGAAACGTTATGTCGAAACGCGTCCAGACCTTCGTCGTACCAGCGAAACAACACCTCGCGCGGACTGCCGACCACGTAGGGAATGTGAATCTGTATCACATGCTTTTGGCCGATCCTATCCAGTCGGCCGATACGCTGTTGCAGCAAATCGGGGTTTTCCGGCAAATCGAACAGAAACAGATGCCGCACGAATTGAAAGTTGCGCCCCTCGCTGCCGATCTCCGAACACAACAGAACCTGCGCCCGACTGTCTTCATCGGCAAAGAATGCCGCCGCTCGGTCCCGCTCAACGATACTCATGCCCTCGTGAAATACCGCCGCGGTATGTCCCACGTGATGTCGCAGTATTTGCTCCAGCTGGATCACGGTGTCGGCTCGCCGGCAAATCAGCAACGCCTTCTCGTCGCCGAGGGTCTTCAAGGTGTCAATCAGCCAAAACAGATAGGGACTGTCGGCGAGTTCGGCGGTGTCCTCGCCGAGAATCGGATAACCATGGCGTTCCCGGTCCGGAAAACCTTTGACCGTATGCCGGGAGTTTCTGAACAAGATCCGACCCGTGCCGTGGTGATCCAACAGCAACTTGATCAATTCCTCGCGCGCGCCGACATTACTGTCGTTGACTTGCTTCAGCCATGCTTCGGCATTGTCGTGTTTCAACAACTCGCCTAACTCGACTTGCTCTGCCTCGTTTAACGGCTCACCGGAAATCAGCCGATTCGCCAACTGCGCCACCGGCTCGAATTGCTTTTCGTCTTGCAGATATTGCGCAAAGCTGTAGAAGCGATCGGGATCGAGCAATCTCAAGCGGGCGAAATGGCTCTCCTTGCCCAATTGCTCCGGCGTGGCGGTCAACAACACCAAGCCCGGCACCGCTTGCGCCAACTGCTCGACGAAACGGTACTCGACGCTGGGGGCGGTCTCGCTCCATTCCAAATGATGGGCCTCGTCGACGACGACCATATCCCAGCCGGCCGCCAACGCTTGTGGCTGGCGATCGGGAAAGTCAGCGAAAAACTGTTGGCTGCACAGTATCAATTGCTCGTTTTGAAACGGATTGCCGTCGTCGTTGAACGACATGCAACGGGTTTCGTCGAACAGGCTGAAACGCAGATTGAAGCGCCGCAACATTTCAACCAACCATTGGTACATCAGGCTTTCGGGTACCAAAATCAAAACTCGTTCGCTCAAACCGTTAATCAGACGGTGTTGAATGATCAAGCCGGCTTCTATGGTTTTCCCTAAACCGACTTCATCCGCCAGCATAATGCGCGGCGCGGCGCGGTTAGCGGCCTGATGCGCGATATACAATTGATGGGGAATCAGCGCGGCGCGCGCGCCTTGCAGCCCCTTGACCGCCGACTGTTGATGGCGTTGCTGGCGCCGCCAGGTTTCGTAGCGCAGCAAATACCAGGAGGTCGGGTCGAACTGGCCGGTGAACAATCGATCTTGCGGCTTGTTGAATTGAATATGGTGGTTGAGTTCCATCTCGTCAATTTGCTGCAATCCGCCGTCTTCGTCGACACCGATATAGGTCAACAGCCCGGCGTGCTCGTCCACTTGCTGTACGCTGATCTTGACGTATTCCACCGATTCGACGGTATCGCCTTCCGCGAACCTGACCCGCGTCAGCGGAGCGTTATCGCGCGCGTAAACCCGCCGATCGCCGGTCGCCAGGAAAAGCACCGTGACGCGATTGTATTCGGCTTCCAATACCATGCCTAAGCCGAGCTCAGATTCGGTGTTGCTAATCCAGCGTTGGCCGGGAATAAATTCGTTCATTGATTTAGTTGTCTGTCTGTTATGCCGACCGTACGACCATCGCCGATAGCCTCTGGTCTTTCCACTTTACGTCCGGTATCGGTATCGATCCAACGACTCCGTCGGCTTCCGAAAAATGGGGAAAACATGGTTAAATCCGCCCAACAAGCTCCCCCTCACTCGAAAACAGGACACTGTGATGCCCAAACCGATTACGCCTTTGATTGCAGCCGATATTCTGATCGAACTGATCGACCACCCGCAGCGCCCCTTCGTGTTGATCGAACGCAAATACCCGCCTTACGGCTGGGCTGTGCCGGGTGGCTTTGTCGATGTCGGTGAAACGGTTGAACATGCCGCGGTTAGGGAAGCAGCGGAGGAAACCGGTCTTGACGTTCGTCTGACTGCATTGCTGGGCATTTATTCCAATCCGCAGCGCGATCCGCGCAACCACACCGCGACGGCGGTTTACATCGCGGAAGCTCACGGCTCGCCAACAGCGGCCGACGACGCCAAGAATTGCGGTTTGTTTACCTTTGACAATTTGCCGCCGGTTTTGGCCTTCGATCACGCATTGGTCATAGCCGACTACCGTCATTATAAACTGACCGGAGAAATAGCGCCGCTAAGAATATAAGTGGACGCTGATTCGAGTGCGTGGCCCGCAGGGCGCGTTCGAGAAAACTCAGTTTTTCAAACCCAGTACGTCCTGCATATCGTAAAGACCGCTGGATTTGTCGGCCAGCCAAATAGCGGCGCGCACCGCGCCGTTGGCGAAGGTCATCCGGCTGCTGGCTTTGTGGGTGATTTCGACGCGTTCACCTTCGTCGGCAAACATCACGGTGTGCTCGCCGACGATATCGCCGGCCCGTATCGTCGAAAATCCAATGGTTTTACGATCGCGGGCACCGGTCTCGCCTTCCCGTCCGTAAACGGCGCAGTCCTTTAAGTCCCGGCCCAGCGCCGCCGCGACGACTTCGCCCATCCGTAATGCGGTGCCGGACGGAGCATCGATCTTGTGCCGGTGGTGGGCTTCGATGACTTCGATGTCGGTGTAATCGCCCATCACTTTCGCGGTCGTTTCCAGCAACTTCAACGACAGATTGACGCCGACACTGAAATTGGGCGCCATCACGATTGCGATGTCCCGCGCGGCCTCTGCGATTGCCGCTTTTTGGCTCTCGCTGAACCCGGTGGTACCGATGACGAGTTTTTTCCCGGCTTGCCGGCAGACGTCCAGATAGGCCATCGTCGCATCCGGCCGGGTAAAATCGATCAGCGCGTCGAAACAATCCACGACCGCCGCCAAATCGTCGCCGACCGGCACGCCGGCCGGCGAAACGCCGGCCAAATCGCCGGCATCCTTGCCTATCGCCAAACTGTCCGGACGCGATATCGCGACCGTCAATTCGGCTTGCGGCGCGGCTAACGCCGCTTTCAACAAACACACACCCATGCGCCCGGAAGCACCCACCACGCCGATACGCATCGTCATCATCCCGTCAACTTGTCGAAAAAGCTTTTCACGCCGTCCATCCAGCTATGTTCCTGCGGACTATGTTGTTTACCGCCACCACTGAGGGAGACTTGCAGTTGCTCGATCAGAGCCTGCTGATCCTTGGTCAAGCGCACCGGCGTTTCGATCTGTACCCGGCACAGCAAATCGCCGACCGAGCCGCCGCGCACCGGCTTGACGCCCTTGCCGCGCAATCGAAACATCTTGCCGGTCTGGGTTTCCGGCGGGATTTTCAGCATCACCTTGCCGTCCAGGGTCGGCACTTCCAACTCGCCGCCCAAGCACGCGGTCGGAAAGCTGATGGGCACTTCGCAATAGAGATTCGCACCGTCGCGGGTAAAGATCGGATGCTCCTTAACCTGAACCTGAACGTACAAATCGCCGGACGGACCGCCGTTGATACCGGCTTCGCCCTCGCCGGCCAAGCGAATCCGGTCGCCGGTATCGACGCCGGCCGGCACCTTGACCGACAGCGTTTTGGTTTCCTGAATACGGCCTTGCCCGTAGCATTTCGGACAAGGGTCCTTGATTTGCTTGCCGGTACCGTGACAGGTCGGACAGGTTTGCTGCACCGAGAAAAAGCCTTGTTGCATCCGCACTTGGCCATGACCGTGGCAAGTCGAACAGGTGACCGGGCTGCTGCCCTTCTTGGCGCCGCTGCCGTTACATTCGCCGCAGGCGACCAGCACCGGCACCTTGACGGTCGCTTCGGTACCGCCGACAGCTTCTTCCAGCGTCAACTCCAGGTTATAACGCAAATCCGCGCCGCGCTGGACGCTGCTGCGCTGCCGTCCGCCACCGCCGCCGAAAATGTCGCCAAACACATCGCCGAAAATATCGCTAAAGCTTTCCGCCCCGCTGAAACCGCCGCGGCCGCCGCCCATCGACGGATCGACGCCGGCATGACCAAACTGATCGTAGGCCGCCCGTTTTTTCGAATCGGACAATATCTCGTAGGCCTCCTTGATTTGCTTGAATTTCTTCTCGGCGTCTTCCGGATTGTCCTTGTTGCGGTCGGGATGATACTTCATCGCCATTTTGCGATAGCTCTTTTTGATCTCGGCTTCGCTGGCGTTACGATCGACTTCCAACAGTTTGTAAAAATCTTCTTTTGCCATAACGTAGAAAACCGCCGGCGTTTACCAGCGGTTATTTAGTGTGTTGAATGAATGGAACGATGAGGGTGATTAACACCTTTCACCCTGACTCTCTCCGTTAACGGCGAGAGGCTCCCCGGTGAGGATTATTTTTTGTCGTCCTTCACTTCCTCGAACTCGGCATCGACCACATTGTGGTCTTCGGCTTGCTGGCCGCTAGCCGCATGGGCTTCGCCGGCAGCGGCGTCCGCTCCGCCTTTTTGGGCGTAAACCCGTTCGGCCAGTTTACCCGAAAGCTCGGTCAGCGCGGCGGTTTTGGCTTCGATAGCGTCCTTGTCGTCGCCTTTCAACACGCCCTGCAAGTCGCTGATGGCCGCTTCGATCGCCGATTTTTCGTCGCCGGTAACTTGGTCGCCCAATTCCTTCAACGACTTTTCGGTCGCGTGGATCATGCCTTCCGCCGAGTTACGCGCCGAAACCAGTTCTTTCAGCTTGCGGTCTTCGTCGGCGTGCGCTTCGGCGTCCTTGATCATGCGCTCGACTTCGGCATCCGACAAGCCGCTGGACGCCTTGATCACAATGGATTGCTTCTTGCCAGTGGCTTTATCCTTGGCCGACACGTTCAGGATACCGTTGGCGTCGATGTCGAACGACACTTCGATTTGCGGAATACCGCGCGGCGCGGGCGGAATGTCCTGCAAATCGAAACGGCCCAGCGATTTGTTGCCTGACGCCATTTCCCGCTCGCCCTGCAACACATGCACGGTGACCGCGGTTTGACTGTCTTCGGCGGTCGAGAATACTTGCGAAGCATTGGTTGGGATCGTGGTGTTTTTCTCGATCAGTTTGGTCATCACCCCGCCCAGGGTTTCGATACCCAACGACAATGGCGTGACGTCCAGCAGCAACACGTCCTTGACGTCGCCGCCCAATACGCCGGCTTGAATCGCCGCACCCAGCGCTACCGCTTCGTCAGGGTTGACGTCTTTGCGCGGCTCTTTGCCGAACAATTCTTTAACGAAGGCCTGCACTTTCGGCATCCGAGTTTGACCGCCCACCAAAATCACGTCGTTGATTTTAGAAGTCGAAATGCCGGCATCTTTAATCGCTTGCAAGCAAGGACCTTTGGTGCGCTCGATCAGTTCGTCAACCAGCGATTCCAGTTTGGCGCGGGTCAGTTTGACGTTCAAGTGCTTCGGACCGGACGCGTCGGCCGTGATATACGGCAGGTTGATGTCGGTTTGCTCGGCGGAAGACAACTCGATTTTCGCTTTCTCCGCAGATTCTTTTAGACGTTGCAGCGCCAATGGATCGTTGTGCAAATCGATGCCGGTGTCTTTTTTAAATTCCCCGGCCAGGAAATCAATGATGCGCAAGTCGAAGTCTTCACCGCCCAGGAAGGTGTCGCCGTTGGTGGCCAATACTTCGAACTGGTGCTCGCCTTCGATTTCAGCGATTTCGATGATGGAAATATCGAAGGTACCGCCACCCAAGTCGTAGACCGCGATGGTGGT
>NZ_LUUK01000201.1 GCF_001644025.1 Methylomonas koyamae | reverse complement strand
TAAAACGGCAACAGCCCCTATTCATTTCCGCCGCGATTTATCCGCATTCGCGATGCCCCGTTTTACCTGGGCATAAATAAGAACCTCTTTAACGCAGAGGTCAGACCGGCGCTCACCGAAATCAAAATCGGTAAGCAAGGTATTGCCTTTGATCGCATTGAATTAGATGCCTGGGCCGACGATTACGTGCGTCGTGTCGGTACGCCGGGTAACCAAAAACTGGAGAAAGAAACATGGCAAAGAAAATCCCTGGCCTCGTCAAACGGGGCGACTGCTGGCACATCGACAAAGTCATCAAAGGCAAACGCATTTGCGAAAGCACTGGCACAGGCGACCTCGAAGAAGCCCAAAGGTATCTCGCCAAAATCATAGATGACCTGCGGCAGGTGTCGGTTTACGGTGCAAGACCCGTACGCACCTTTCGCGAGGCTGCCACTAAGTATTTAAACGAAACCGATAAGCGCAGTCTGGCGAGGGATGCGTATTGCCTGAAAAAGCTGGAGCCGCATATCGGCGATATGGACATTACCCATGTGCACATGGGGACGTTGCAAGCCTTTATCGAGGCACGCAAGGCGGACGGGGTTAAAAGTAAAACCATTTCTCGTGAATTGGCGGTGCTACGGCGGATTTTATCCTTGGCGGCCCGCGCCTGGCGTGACGAGCACAATAAACCCTGGATCGATACGGCACCGCTATTAGAGCTACCCGACTGGGAAGATGGTGCGGAACCCTATCCACTGAACTGGCAGGAGCAAGAACGCTTCTTTGCGTTACTGCCGGAGCATCTGCGCTGTATGGCACTGTTCAAAGTTAACACGGGCTTACGGGAACAAGGTGTCTGTTGGTTGCGCTGGGACTGGGAAGTCCAAGTCCCGGAACTGAATACCTCGATCTTTATCACGCCGGGCAAACGGATTGAGTATGAGGACGGAATTTGGCGAGGGGAAAAGAACAAGGAGGATCAGATCGTGGTGCTGAATCAAGTCGCACGCTCGGTCATCGCGGCGCAGCGGGGCTTGCATCCGGTTTATGTGTTTCCTTATGAGGGCCGCCGAATCGGTAATATCCATACCACTTCATGGAAAAAGGCTTGGCAGAAAGCCGGATTGCCGGTGGATGGCTCTTACAACAAAGGGCCGCATAATCTGAAGCATACCTTTGGCCGGCGTTTACGCTCGGCCGGGGTGAGTCTGGAAACCCGGAAAGTATTGTTGCACCATAAGTCAGGCGACATTACCACCCACTATTCGGGCGCCGAAATTCAGGAGTTGATTAACGCCGTCGAACAGGTTTGCGTTTCGGAAGAAGGCATTAGTCTAACGATCCTGAAAAGGAGCTCCGGTAAACCCCGCTAGCTGGATCATATGACGATTAGAACTGCAATCCTGATCTGATAATGACCGGATCGAGTAGCACCGCCATACAGTGCTTTCGATCCGGTCAGTCGACCACAACTACTACGTCTTTGCAAACGGCTCAACAGCCAAACTCTAAAACCAAAACACGCTAAGGAAATCTCTCATGTTCAATGACCGCTTACTCCAAACCCTACGCGATGCTCAGCATCTGGTTATTTTAACCGGCGCCGGGGTGTCCGCTGAATCGGGCATTCCGACGTTTCGCGATGCCATGACCGGACTGTGGGCGCGATACGATCCCCAGCAATTGGCCAGTGAGAACGGTTTTCGGGCTAATCCGGCCTTAGTCTGGGGTTGGTATGAATGGCGTCGTGCCAAGGTTATGCAATCGTTACCGAATCCGGCACATCGGGCAATTGCACAGTTTCAGCCATTGGTGCCGAAGCTAACGCTGATTACCCAAAATGTCGATGATTTGCATGAGCGTGCCGGCAGTCAGTTCGTCATCCATCTGCACGGCAGTTTACATGAAGCGCAGTGTATTGCCTGTGCCAAGCCGTTTGCATTGAACGCTACGCCAACGGTCATTTCTGAATCAAAGCGGGTTGAACCGCCTCGCTGTCCGGCTTGCGGTGATTACATTCGTCCCGGCGTGGTGTGGTTCGGTGAATCGTTGCCGTTAGATGGCTGGCATGCTGCCGAAGCTGCCGCGCAGAATTGCGACGTATTGATGAGCATTGGCACATCGGCGTTGGTGTATCCCGCAGCCAGTTTGCCGCTGGTTGCCCTCACCGCCGGAGCCAAGGTGATTCAACTCAATCCGGATAAAACCAACCTGGATGCCAAAGCCCACTTTAATCTTCACGGTAAGGCGGGGGATCTGTTGCCGGCACTGCTGCAAGCCGCGTATGCCCAGTAAAGCGATGGGTGCCGACAAGAAACTATAAACCGGACAGGCGGAACGATGAACCTAAAACAACGCGAACAGCTTGCCAGTCTGCAACATTCAATTGACGAGTTGGAACAGCATTTGAGTCAAATACAACGCAAGCTGCGTCGACTAGCGAGATTGGCGTCTCCCTCCAATGTAAAAAACGATGCCGGGTATAGCGAAGCCGAAATAGAGGGCTTATTGCGCTTTAACCAGCGGTTGATGACTGTTGAAGCGCATTTACACACCTTGGCAGAAACCCAAAACCAGTGGATGAGCGCACAAGTCGCCGATAGCAGCACGGTGTTGGACGATTACGAAATTGACGCTACGCTGTATTTTATTCTGCGCTCGGTCGATCCTGAATTTGACGAGGACTCGGATAATTTCTTAGCCACCCGCGAGATCAGTCTCAAAGGGCTGGATGTCGATAATCGGCTTGCCGACGGCCAAGACCACCGTAATCCCCTGCGGTCATATCCCGAGCCACTACGCCAAGTTATTCTGTGCCGGTTATTTTATGACTTGATCAGTTATAACTACAGTTTGGCACAACCCGAGCTGAGCCTGCGGGACTGCTTACGCATAGACAACATCTGGGTCAATGTGGCCATAAGGCATCAGGCGACTTTGGATATTGAAACCGGTGAGTGGGAAAAGCCAAATGCCTGAGAGATTTATGATGTAATAAGTTAGAGAGCAAAAACGGGGCTTGGGTTTTTATTGAACTGTCATTCAGTTTTTAGCACTTAGTGCCGTTTAAATTGAAGTTTTTGTTAAACGCGCTCTTCATCTCGCAGAGTCAGAACTTCATAGCCATCTGCTGTAACCGCAATAGTGTGTTCCCATTGTGCAGAGAGTTTTTTGTCACGAGTAACAACTGTCCAACCATCACGCTTCGTTTTTACTTTAGCTTCGCCTTGGTTGATCATAGGCTCAATGGTAAAAGTCATACCTTCTTGCAAAACAATTCCGCTATTCGGTTTTCCGTAATGTAAAACCTTAGGCTCCTCGTGCATTTCTTGACCAATACCGTGACCGCAGTATTCGCGTACAACCGAGTAGCCTTGTGAAGACGCAAATTTTTTAATCGCGTAACCAATATCACCAAGTGTTGCGCCGGGTTTCACTGCGCGAATACCCTGCCACATAGCCTCGTAAGTTTTATCAACTAGCCTTTGGGCTAATGGCGAAACATCCCCAACCATGTACATTTTACTTGAGTCGGTGATAAAACCATTTTTTTCAAGCGTTATATCCACATTGATGATGTCGCCGGACTTAAGCAATTGAGTCATGGAAGGTATGCCGTGACACACCACATCATTGATCGATGTGTTTAGAACAAAAGGGAAATCATATTGCCCTTTACTGGCCGGTCTTGCATTTAACGTGTTGGTAATAAAATCTTCAACCCGATCATTTATGTCCATGGTTGAAATGCCCACTTTGATGTGTTGATCGAGATAAGTGAACACAGATGCGAGCAAACGCCCTGATTCACGCATCAAATCAAGTTCATTCTCATTTTTTAGGATACCACTAGCCATTGCTAACTTCATTTAACTCAACAGCAGCAAGGCGTAATTGTTCTCGCAAAATCTCTGTGTAAGTCATATTGGGATGAGTTTCGGCGAGCATGCCGATTTTTATCCAAAACTCAGCCTGGGAATTGATCGAACGAACCATCGTGCTACTGGCTTTCCGAATCTCTTCATGTAGTTCGTCACTGATTTTAACGATACCCATATTTACCTCAAATATACGAAACGTATATAGATCGTATATCAATGTGGCAATATTCACAAGAGTCTGCAAAGGATGTTTAGCGTTCAAGCTATCCGGTCTACCGTAGCCGATCCGGTCATTGAGCAAGGGGTTAAGGCTCACTCTTTTTGCCCGCACCGCTCTGGAAAGGTGGAACCTGACTTCTTGGCACATGTGACCGGTATGTGCGGGTAACCGTGAGCACACAATGCTGCCACGTGTTTTTTTGGCTAACGCCCTCAATCCAATCTGGCGTTATAAGCAGGAGCTAATTAATACGGCTAGTGTGTCATGCGGACGAATTGAGTCGGTGATGCGTGAAATCAAGTCACGCAAAATTCACGCAAGGCAAATTTCAGGCATAAAAAAAGCAGGTATCGAACTAACGATAACTGCTTGATTTTCCTAGTCATTCGATGGTGGGTCGTGTGCGATTCGAACGCACGACCATCGCATTAAAAGTGCGGTGCTCTACCGGCTGAGCTAACGACCCCAATCAATTCGATCATTATATCGGTTTTTTTTTTCTTTGCAAGCTTTTACTGTGAAACCTTGGAAACGGTACACTTGCGAGTAAAGCTTGTCCCTGAACCGTCCAAAAAACGCATTCGAATAGGCGGCGTAGGCCCTGACTGAGACGTTGTTAAGCCAATCCTCTCAATTTCTCGTTACGGAGTGTGACGTCCGGAAATCGTCGGATTGGAGTGAGTGCAAACCTAGGTTTGCACTCCGGCCGAGTTGTTTAAGCCGTTCCGGCTGGTGGGGTCGAATCGACATTGGTCGGCTAGGCAAAAATGCTCGACGCCACGTGTGGCTGGAGGTTAGCCGAGGGTGGAAATGGCTTTGTGACCAGCGAATTGGCTGAATGATGGGGCGCGGCACTGGGTTTTTCATGATTCATTTTTATTAACGCCGGTAAAACCCGGTATGGTCGGGGTTTACCGGCGTTAGCCCTAGACGGCCTAGATTTTCGAGTCTTTGCGATTTTTGTTCGGTGAAAAGGTGAGGAATGCGATGCCGCTTAGCAAAAGCCAAGCCGAAGGCGGTAACGGAACGCTGGTTGTCAAGGTATTCAGCATCGTTGAATCGCCTGCCGTGAATTGCGCTGTCATACTATGCGCCGCGTCCGCGGTGCCGGCGATATCGCTGCCGTCCGCCCAAAACGCACTGGCAGTGATATAGCTGGTGATGAAGAAGTCTTGACCGGGCACCAGATCGAAACTGATAGCTCGGCTTTCGTTCAACGCGGTACTGTTAACCAGGGGATCGGCGTGCGCGTTGACGAAGTCTCCGCCAAGCATTGAGCCGGGAAGTTCTGCGTAAGGGTCGAAAATTCCCCCCCAGACGTTCATGCCGGCGGTGATGGATTCGGTGGTATCGCCGCTAAGCAAGCCACTGACCGAGAACGTGATGGTGTAGGTTTGGGACTCGGTTCCGGCGTAGTGGTAGGCTTGCAGGCCCTGAGCGGTGGCGGTCGCGGAGACATAGCCGATGGTATTGGGGACGTCCGTTTTAGCGTAAGCCTTCAGGATGGGTAAGGATTGCGCCCCGGTTAAGGAGCCTTCGGCAAACCAAGAATACATGTCGTTGAATTCGGTCGTCGCCGTTGGATAACCATTTCCGCCCTTTGAATCGGACGCGCTGGAACCGTCGTCCGGACACGTCGAACAAACCTTAAACCAGTGCGTGCCGCTGCCGGACACGCTAATGCCCGGTTCGGTTAACCGTGCGGCATAGCTGGTGTTGTTCAGGAATAATCCCACGGACAGGTAGAGAAGATATCGGGATTTAGCGATCATATGGCCCCCTTATTAAGGCTCGGAAGAAGTAAGGCTCGGAAGATTGCCGCTAACCGCAGTCGGCGGCGGAACAGGTTGATTACTCAACAACTGCACGTACAATCTAGCTGAAAGCTTGGGTCGAGAATAGTTCGATTTATCACATCCGGCGGTTGCCAACGAGCAAGCTTGAGGTGCTTTCGGCTTTGATCGATTACTCTATTGTATTTAACCGGAGAGCCCGGTTTGCGAGCACGCGCGGTGTTGCTTAATCCTGGGCGTGGCATTTAAATCGCGTGATGGGCTTAATGTCGGGTCTCGGACCGATAGCCGGAACGGCTTCTTCGTTCGGAAAACCGTTCTGGGGTGACGTGGTTTCTTTGCGGATCGCGAAGCCGCTAACGCATTCTCGATGCCCAGTCCGGTAGCTCGATCGCGGTTATTCGTCGATTGGGCTGTCGTTGAGGGTTTGCCGACACTGTTCCGGCTTGCCGTTTTTGAACGACGGCGAGATGCCGACCGGCTCGGTGAGGCCCCTGAGCAGCAATAGATAAGCCTGCTGGTCGATACACACTTTGTTAAGTTTCCAAGTCTGGATTTGGCCTTGAATTTCGATGCGTTCGAGACTGATGTCCTCCAGAGCAAGGGTGCGGCTGGCGGGTGGGGTGGCTTGGGCGGTGAAGGTCGCGGTGGCGAATAGCACGAGCACGGCGAGATTCAAGTTTCGCATGGCGGTTTCCTGGCAAATACGATTAGCTTAGCGGCATCGCGCGCATGGTGTTGGTTTTCCGATCTCGCCGCAGGCGCCGATGCCGGTATGCCCTGCGGAAAGGGGGATTGCCGGTTGCGAAAAAAATCGCGTTAACCTTCGAGTACTTGAATCGGCGGGATAAAAGAGCTGGGGTTCGCCGCTAGGCCGGGTTAGGCGGTAACCGTCACGGCATTGCCGTGTTATCGCGAGCCCGGTCGGCCCCCCGCGAATCAAATCAGAGCGCCCGCGAGCAGGCGATTACTGTATTCCTGTTCTCTGATCAGGATGGTTTCGTTTTTGACGTCGGTCAGTTTTTTGACCAGGACTTTGCCCGAGGCGGGGAAGAAATACACTTTGCGCGGATAAATGTCCAAGGTGTCGGAGGCGACGATCGGGATATTGCGTTCGTCCAAGTAGTCGCGGAGAAAGTCTGCGCTGCGGGCGCCGACATTGTTACGGCTCAGGCGGTTTAGCACGTTGCCGCCGCCGAACACTTTCGCTTCCAACTGGTGCGCTTCCGCACCGATGTCGAGCAGGTGCTGAATAAATTTGTCCATCGCCTCGCTGGCCAGATTTGTCAGGCGTTCGCCGACCGGTTGGTCTTCGTTCAGATTGGCTACCATGAAGTGGTTCATGCCGCCGATACCTTTGACGCGGTCGCGGATGCAAGCGGTAACGCAAGAGCCCAACACCGTCACGATGACCGCGCCGGCTTGCGCGACGCAATATTCGCCGGGAATGATTTTGCTGGCGGCGGTACGCCAGTAGGGGTCGAAGTAGGTTTCGGAGCGGTTTTGTATATACATGGTCGGATCGGGGTAGAAGTCAGTCGGTAGCTCGGTCGATTAGACTGTCGAGTGTCGATTAATTTCTAACATAAATCGAGCCAGCCAACGTAGTACCAAAGTATTAGGCTGGCTCAATCTCGCGCCGCCGCCGAGCTTGAGCCGATTGGCGCGTTCGGCTTGGCCGGCGCCTGGACCAAGTTCCGGCGCGGTTCATTCGATGTTTTTGTAATGCAGGGACGAAATTTGCTCGGAGACGATGCCGATCATAAAGATCAACAGTGCCGACAGAAACAACACCGCGCTCATGTTGGTGAAGCGATTTTCGGTGAGGTAGGTATAGGCGTAATAGGCTACGCCGACGCCGAAGATCGAGCCGCTGATCGGCAGAAACAAACGCATCGGCGAAAACAACACGCCGATGCGCAGGATGATGATGAAAAATCGCAAGCCATCGTGGAGCAGGCGAATGTGACTCTTGCCAATCCGGCTGCCGGCGTGTATCGAGACGTAGGCGACCGGGAAGCCGGAACGGAAGAAGGCCATCGTGCTGGTGGTCGGATAGGAAAAGCCGTTGGGTAGCAGGTATAGGAATTTGCGGAATTTGTCGGCCCTGACCGCGCGAAATCCCGAGGTCAAGTCGTCGATTTTATGGCCGGTCATCAGCGACGCCAGTTTGTTGTAAAAGCGGTTGGCGGTGCGGCGAAACCAGGAGGCGTGGCTGCTCGACAAGCGGGCGCCGACCACCATGTCGTAGCCTTCCGCCAGTTTGGCCAACACCATCGGGATGTCGGCGGGATCGTGCTGGCCATCCGCGTCCATGAATACCAGAATGTCGCCGCGAGCATGGCGGGCGCCGGTTTTGATCGCGGCGCCGTTGCCCATGCCGTAGGGGTGGGAGACGACCTTGGCGCCGGCCGCTCGGGCGACTTGGGCCGTATCGTCGTCGGAGCCGTCGTCGATCAGCAGAATTTCGGCGTCGGGATACAGCGCCTTCAATTTCGGCAAGAAGGTCGGCAGGTTTTCGGCTTCGTTTTTGGCGGGCAATACGATGCTGAGCAATGGTTGGGCGGTCATGTTGGGCGCGGGTGGGTAAAAAACGGCGGGTTTGGGCGGTGACGGCGCGGTGGGTACGCTACGAATCGACGGCGAGTCTAGCAGAAATTCGCGCGGGCTAACATCGCCGGCGCTTAGCGAAACCGGTCTTTCAGGCCGCGCAGTTCGGCGAACACAGCGGGCGCCGGCCGGCCGGTCAGGCCCAAGTGTCGTTGAATCGCCGGATCCTGCTCGCGCAGAAAGGGATTGGTGGCCAGTTCTTGCGCCATCGTGCTGGGCAGGGTCGGTTGTCCGGCTTGTCTGAGCGCGATGACTTCGGTCTGGCGCCGGCGCAGGGCCGGGTTGTCGAAATCGACTTCCACCGCGAAACGGGCATTGGCTTCGGTATATTCGTGGGCGCAGTAAATCCGCGTCTCCGGCGGCAGCGTTTTGAATCGTTGCAGCGATTGCCAAAGCTGCTCGGCGCTACCTTCGAACAAACGCCCGCAACCCAGCGAAAACAAGGTGTCGCCGCAAAACAGCGCCGAACTGTCCGGACAATAAAAGGCAATGTGGCCGCTGGTATGGCCAGGCGTGGCGATGACCT
>NZ_LUUK01000200.1 GCF_001644025.1 Methylomonas koyamae | reverse complement strand
CGACGGCCGGGTCTATGCTGCTAACCTCGCCGACATGGCCTAGATCGATGATTTCCGGCGCATCGTCGACATTGGCGCCGGCCTTGGTCATGGCGATCTTGCGGGCGTGGATGAAATTGCCGTCCTTGCCGGTCAGCCCGACGGCCTTGCCGCCGTGCATATTGATCAGATTGACGATTTCCTTATTCACCAAGCCGCCCAGCACCATTTCGACGACATCCATCGTTTCGCTGTCGGTGACGCGCATGCCGTCGACGAATTCGGAGGTCTTGCCGAGCCGGGTCAACAGATTGCCGATTTGCGGACCGCCGCCGTGGACGACGACCGGATTGATGCCGACCAATTTCATCATCACGATGTCGCGGGCGAAGCTGTGTTTCAACGCGTCGTCGACCATCGCGTTGCCGCCGTATTTGATGACGACGGTCTTGTCCTTGAATTTTTGGATATAGGGCAGGGCTTCGATCAGAACGTGAGCGATTTGGTGTGGGGTGTTTTCTTTCATGAATGAGCTTAATTAAAAAGGTAGGTCTAGGTCGGGTTTGATTTGTAGCAACAGCTGTTTGAACTGATCTTGAATCCGGCGTAGCGCATCCTTGGTGTCCGCCTCGAAGCGGGCGGTCAGCGCCGGCGTGGTATTGGACGCGCGAATTAGTCCCCAGCCGTCGGCGAATTCGATGCGCAGTCCGTCGATGTCGATGACCTTAGCGTTTGGGAAGCGGGCATTGCCGGCCAATTGGGTCATCACGGCCGCCGCTTCGCCCTCGGCGAGCGGAATCAGCAACTCCGGCGTGCTGATGCTATCGGGCAGATCGGAGAACACGTCGCTGCTGGAACGCATGTCGGCCGACAGAATCTCGATCAAGCGCGCCGCCGCGTACAGGCCGTCGTCGAAGCCGAACCAGCGGTCGTTGAAAAAGATATGACCGCTCATTTCGCCGGCCAGCGCCGCGCCGGTCTCGTGGAGTTTGGCTTTCATCATCGAATGGCCGCTCTTCCACATCAACGGCCGGCCGCCGCGCTTCCTGATTTGCTCTTCCAAATGCTTGGAGCATTTGACGTCGAAAATCACTTCAGAGCCAGGCTTGCCGGCCAGCACGTCTCGGGCGAACAACATCAATTGCCGATCTGGCCAGATGATTTTGCCCGACGAATCGACCACGCCCAAGCGGTCGGCGTCCCCGTCGAACGCGACGCCGACATCGGCGCCGTAATGCTTGACCGCGCCGATCAGGTCGGCCAAATTCTCCGGCTTGCTGGGATCGGGATGGTGGTTGGGAAAATGGCCGTCGATATCGCAAAACAATTCGACAATATCGCAGCCCATGGTTTTCAACAGCATCGGGGCCAGCAAACCGGCGGCACCGTTGCCGCAATCGACGACGACCTTCATCGGCCGGACCAGATGCACGTCGTCGGCGATCGTGCCGATATATTCGTTGCTGAACGCGGTATTCAGCTCGACCTTGCCGAGTTCGGCCTGGTGAAAGTCGCGGGCCAGCGTGCGCTGCTTGAGCTGCTGAATCGCCGGGCCGGCCAGGGTTTCGCCGTTTAGCACCAGTTTCAGTCCGTTGTAGTCGGGCGGATTGTGACTGCCGGTGATCATGATGCCGGTACGGCCCTCGCAATGGCGGGCGACGAAGTACAGTAGCGGCGTTGGCACCAGGCCGATGTCCAGCACGTTGCAGCCGGTCGAGCGGATGCCGGCCACCAACGCTTCGGCCAGAGCCGGACTGGACAGCCGGCCGTCGCGGCCGACGACGACGGTGGGCACTTGTTGTTCCAGCGCCAGACTGGCGAAAGCGGCGCCGATGTCGCGCACGCCGTCCTGGGTCAGGCCGCGGCCGACAATGCCGCGAATGTCGTAGCCGCGAAAACTGTCGGCGAAGTCGTTGCGCGCGGGTCGTGGCGGCGGCGCGGATGGCTTGGGCGCCGGGCTGGAGGCCGGCGCCGGGTGTGGGGCCAGACCGGGTTCGGTGTCGGCCGGTTGGCCTAGCGAGACCGGCGCGGTATTCAACGCGATCGGCGCCGTATTCAGCGAAATCGGCGCGGTGGCGACCGGTCTTGCCGCCGACTGAGGCGCTTCTTCGACGAAGTCGATGTCGAAGGATTCGTCGAAAAAATCGTGATCGTCGGCGAAACCGGTGCCGGTCGGCTCGGCCGTCTGTTCTTGTTGCAAGATGCGTTTGAATTGCGCCAGCGCCGAGATGATCGGCTGCATTTCTTCGAGCAATACCGGGTAGTTGCCGACCTTCTTGCCGGCCATCATGTCCTTGGCGGCTTTTAAAATCACGCTTTGGTCATGATGCAGAAAGTCGTGCAATTTGCGGTAGCCGATAAAGAATCCCAGGCAGGCCAACATGGCCGGAATCAGGACGATACTGGCGAACAGTACGGTGTTGCCGGCGCTGTCGCCGCTACCGATCCAGAGATCGAGTTGCCAGCGGGTGTTGGTCAACGGCAGGGATTGCGGTTCGTCGAGTTTGGCGGCCGGGTTGCCGGCACTGGCAATCACGCTCTGGTCCTGTTTGATTTCGATCAGGCCCGCATTGAAAATGGTTCTGGACAGGAGTTGCTGAACCAGATCCGGTTTCAGGCTGACCAGTATGGCACCCAGCGTCTGCTGGTTGGCGACGACGGCGCTGGTGATCGCCAGATGGCGGTGTTCGCCCTCGCCTTGCACCATCGGCTTTTGTTTGGCCGTCAACGTGGCGCGCACCATTTCCAGATCGGCGAAGCCCATGTTCGGCGTTTGCGTCAGTTCCGGCTCGCTGACGGTGGCCGGCAGAATGCGGACCCGCAAGGCCTGAGGTATCGCGTCTTGCAGCCGGGCGGCCAGCTTGTCCAAATCGGCGCGGCCTGCGCCGGCGGCCAGGGCATTGGCGACTTCGGGCGACTGCGCCAGACCGTCCACCACTTTTTGCAGGGTGTCGATCTGACTGGCAACGCCGACCGACATTACGCCGGCAATCGCGGTGACGCTGGATTGCTCGGTATCGCGGACGTTGGCCGCCGCCAGCCAGTAGCCGGCGGCACCGGTGACCAGCACCATCAAAGCCGCTATCGCGGCCACTATGCTAAATATTCGGCCCATCGCGGCGGCTCCGGATTTTAATGACGGCCGCTGTGGCCGAAGCCGCCGGCGCCGCGTTGGCTGTCGGCGAATTCGGCCACGCATTCGAATTCGGCCTGGACCACCGGAACGAAGACCATTTGGGCGATGCGCTCGCCGACTTCGACGGTAAACGTCTCGCCGCCCCGGTTCCAGCACGATACGAAGATTTGGCCTTGATAATCCGAATCGATCAGGCCGACCAGGTTGCCGAGCACAATGCCGTGTTTATGGCCTAGGCCGGAGCGCGGCAACAATACAGCGGCCAGATGCGGATCGTCGATGTGAATCGCCAGGCCGGTCGGGATCAACGTGCTGGCGCCGGGTTGCAGCGTCAGCGGCGCGTCCAGGCAGGCCCTCAGGTCCAGGCCGGCCGAACCGTCCGTGGCGTATGCCGGCAGCGGAATGTCGTGGCCCAGACGGGGATCAAGAACTTTTAGTTGAATTTTTCGCATGAAAATGTTCCGCGATCAGAGTGATGAGTTGCTCGGCCAGGGCGGATTTTTCGGTCATCGCCAAGCTCGCGGCCCCGCCCGGCCAATAGACTTGCAGGGCATTGCGATCGCTGTCGAAACCGCCGTCTTCACGGCCAATCCAGTTGGCGGCGATCATGTCCAGATTTTTGGCGATCAATTTGCCTCGGGCGTAATTTTCCAGGTCGTCGGTTTCGGCGGCGAAGCCGACCACGAACGGCTTGGGCTTTAACGCGGCGACATCGGCGACGATGTCCGGATTTTGGGTTAATGCTATCACCGAGGCGCCCCGCCCCTTTTTTAATTTGACGGGGGCGATCTCGCTGGGTCGGTAATCGGCCACCGCCGCCGCGCCGATGTAGATATCGGCTTCGCCCATGAGAGCCATGACCGCCGCGTGCATGTCGGCGGCGGTTTCGACGTCGATGCGTTCGAGGCCCGGTGGTGTCGGCAACGCTACCGGGCCGCTGACCAGCGTGACTTGCGCACCGGCCCGAGCCGCCGCCGCCGCCAATGCGTATCCCATCTTGCCGGAACTGCGATTGCTGATAAAGCGCACCGGGTCCAGCGCTTCGCGGGTTGGGCCGGCGCTGACCACCAGTCGCGCGCCTCGTAGCGGTCGGTCCCGATCGTCCGACAACAGGCTGTCGCAAAGCTCGGCGGGCTCGAGCATCCGCCCCAGTCCCAGTTCGCCGCAAGCCTGCTCGCCGCTGGCAGGTCCCAACACGCGAACGCCGTCGGCCGCCAGTGTAGCGAGATTGCGTTGGGTGGCGGGCTTGGCCCACATGGCTTGGTTCATGGCCGGTGCGACATAGACCGGACAGTCGGCGGCCAGCAGCAGCGTGGACAACAAGTCGTCGGCCAGACCGTGCGCCAATTTTGCCAGCAGATCGGCACTCGCCGGGGCGACGACGACAGCATCGGCCCAGCGCGCCAGATGAATATGGCCCATCGCCTGTTCCTGGCCTGCGTCCAGTAAGTGCAGGTGAACGGCGTGGCCGCTCAGCGCCTGGAAGGTCAGCGGGGCGACGAATTCGCGGGCGGCGGCGGTCATGACGACGCGCACCTCGCAGCCCTGCTTGCGCAACAGGCGAACCAATTCCGCCGCCTTGTAGGCCGCGATACCGCCGCAAACTCCCAGTAAAATGCGTTTGTTAATCGTCTTGCCCCAAAACGGTAAAGAGTTGGAATTATGGCAAACTCCCCCGGATTCTTCTATGCTTGACCCGTTTTTTCCGGCCGGGAGCGACAATGAGCATCAAGGATTGGTCGGCGGACGAACGTCCCCGCGAAAAGTTGTTGCAGCGCGGCGCGGCGGCCTTGTCCGATGCCGAACTGCTGGCGATTTTCCTGCGTACCGGCATCGCCGGCAAGACGGCGGTGGATATGGCGCGCGAGCTGTTGCGCGATTTTGGCTCGTTGCGGGGGTTGCTGGCCGCCGACCGCCAGCGCTTTTGCGAAAGCAAGGGCCTGGGCGATGCCAAATACGCCCAGCTGCAAGCCGTCATGGAAATGGCGCGCCGGCATTTTTCCGAAGTGTTGCAGCGCGGCGACGCGCTGACTAGCCCGGATGCCACTCGCGCGTATCTGAGCGCGCAATTGCGCGGTTACGATTTCGAGGTGTTCGCCTGTCTGTTTCTGGATAATCAGCATCGGGTCATCCAGTGGGAAGAACTGTTTCGCGGCACGATAGACGGGGCCAGCGTTTACCCGCGCGAAGTTGCCAAACGCGCGCTCTACCATGCGGCGGCGGCGGTGATCTTCGCCCACAATCATCCGTCCGGTATTAACGAGCCCAGTCAGGCCGACCGCTTGCTCACCGATAAGCTCAAACAAGCCCTCGGCCTGTTCGACATACGCGTACTGGATCATTTTATTGTCGGAGACGGCTTACCCTATTCGTTTGCCGAGCATGGCTTGATATGATATGACGCCGGGAAAGTCGGACGCGAGACTCGACTAGGGCGGCCGAGTCGAATCTCGGGAATCTTCGGGCATGCGCCGCTTGGACAGCATCAAGTCAATATCGATGGATTATAAGGATGAATGAAAAACGCAGGAGATTGCCCGCGCGGATGCTATATGGTGTCAGTTCGGTTTACCTGGGATTGGCATTTTGGGTTGCCGTTGCCTACGGCACCTTACCGGCCGCGCTCGGTGTGGCCGGGCTTTTGACGCTATCGGCCGCGATCAAGAATTACCAGGGTGGCGGCGTGTTTCTAGGCGGTACGTTGGCGTTAATGTTTTGCGTGGGTTTTGGATTGACCCCGCTACTGGATTATTCGCAACGCAAGGAAGATACGCTGTTCGCCAACCTTGGCCTTTGTATAGGGTTCGCGCTGCTTGCCGCCTGCTTATTTTGGTTCGGACATCAGCGACATGTAATTAAGGCGCGGCCGAACGCTGCCGAATCGGACAGTGACGACTCGGCGCCTGCGGGCGGACGGCCGATGCTTGTTTCTTCGAGCAAACCTCGCGCGGAGGCCTCGCTTTATCCGCCGACGCCAGTCGGGCGGGTGTTCTGGCTGTTGTTTTTTAGTTTGGGACTCTATGCTTGTTTCCTGATGTACCGCATCGTCAAGGATTTGACCGAAGTCAGCGAAACGCGTCTAAACCCGACGCGTTGCGCCTGGATGATGATGGTGCCCCTTTACAATTTGAACGTGTTCTATCAGGTGGAGCGGCGAGTTAGTCGCGTCGCGGGAAATCAGCGTTTCCGGTTCGGAGCCGCGCCCGGTACTTTGTTGGTGTTGATGATCGCCGGAGAACTCTTCGGCTGGCTGGCCCCAGGTTTTTTGTTACCGATTACGGTCGTTATCGGTGCCGTCCCCTGGTTGATATTGCAAGAAAGGATGAACCAGTTGCGCCGCAGTGCTGGGTTACCGTGGCGTGAGGAGCCGGATCGCTACAGTTGGCGGCAACGCGCCGTGTTGTTAGCGGGGTTGCCGTTCATGGTTTTCGCATTGTACCTCGGCAGGGGCGAGCTAGCGTTCTACACTGGGGAGCGTCTGCGAGCCGAACAAGTTGTCGCCGGTGTCGCGTCAAACTATCGTTTGACAATTCCGAGCGGAAAATGGCGACGGGCAAATTCCGGGAGCTTCCCCGACACCGATATGAAGCTGCTGACTTCGGCGGAAGACGAGTGGGTTTTGGTCAGAGTCCGACCCAGCGAACGGCAATCGCTGGATTACTATGTCGATCGGCGTCAGGCGTCGATTGCCGGGGACTGGCGCGATTTCAAGATCGAGGAGACCCGGACCTTGATATGGGCTGGCGAACTGCAACCGATGTCGTTGGCTCGGTATAGTCAAAACTCGCCTTTCACGTTTGGCGCCCACGAGCTTTATGTGGCAACGCTCGTTGCTCGCGACCAGGTGATCGAAGTCATCGGCCAGGGCCAAAAACAGTCGGCGGCCGACGTAGGGGCCTTGGTGCGAAGTTTTCGTTTGGCAACGGCTGGAAACGAATCATGAATAAAGCACTGGGACTGTTGTTGATGCTGGGTTGGGCGCTAGCGTGCGCGGCCGGTGGAACGGAAAGCAAATTGCGGCAAATCGGCTATTCCGCGAACTTGTTGCGTTGCCTAAAAACCGCGCGTCATTCCAGCTATCGGGAGTTGGCGCCAACGCCGGATCGCGTCCACGCTTTGGAAAGCGCCGGCTATGGTAGTGTGGCCTTGAGCGAGGAGCATCAATTCAAACTGTTGAAGAATGGTCAAGTCGAGGAAACCGTGACCGAGACGTGGTTGTATCTAACCAGCAGCGCCATCGAGAACGACGGCAACTTGGGGTTTTGGTTCGATGCGGCATCGCAACGCGCGGAAATTCAGGCCGCTTACGTGTTGCAGCCGGAAGGTGTCTCCACCGACGTCGAGCCGGATCTTTTGCAAATCAATACCGACAATTCACCCAATATTTTCAACGATAGTCTGTTCGTGACGATTCCGCTCACTCCGCTGAAGCCAGGCAGTATCGCCGTGCTGCGCTATAAAATCGTAACTGCGTCCAAAAAGGTACCGTTGTCCTGGTCGCGCAATCTATTTTCAGCCTATTTTTACCCGGTGGAACGCTTCCAAGTCGATGTCAGCTGGGACAGCGACGCGCGCAAACCGACGTGGAGGACAGATGACAGCAATCTGGCTTGTCACGAGGAGACTGCCGCCTTGCATTGCGCGACGTTGGGCGCGGTCGCGCCGCTGCCCTACGATCAACAAATGCCCGCTCCGCAAGATCTGTTGCCGGTTTTGACGCTGGCGGAGCCCGACGATTGGCCGGCGATTTCCGCGCGGATCCGCACGTTGACCGATTCAGCATTGGCAAAAGACCAGCGCTTGGACGCCGAGATCGGGCGGCTGAGTAACGGGGTTGCCAATCCCCGTCAATTATTCAAGCGCGTTGCGGCGTTCGTGGCGCGGGATATACGCTACGTTGGCCTGGAGCACGGCCACGGCGGCGTGATCCCGCGTCCCACTTCGGCGACGCTAGAGCGTCGCTTCGGCGATTGTAAGGATAAGGCCATGCTGTTCGTCGATCTGGCACGCCGCGCTGGTCTGGACGCATACCCGGTGTTGACCTCAACCAAGCGCAGAGCACTGAACAAATTGTTACTGCCGTCTTCGAGCTATTTCAATCATATGATTGCTTGCGTCAATTTCGGTAAAGACCAGGAGCAATGCACCGACTTGACCGATCCCGAGACTGCCGGCAGCCGCTTGCCGCATACGCTGCATGGCGCGGTGGCACTGACGGTCGGTCAAGACGGCGCAGCACCGCGCAACCTGCCCAGCGAGCCTTTTACGTGGGTGGCCAGCGTAAAGGCCGAGAATCGGTTGACCGAAGCCGGCAGCGTTGTCGAAACCTTGGTCAGGCGCTACGAGTCGCATTGGGCCGCCGGATTGCGGCGGGTCTTGGCGGCTAAATCCAAAGCCGAGTCCGAGCGTTGGCTATTGGAGGATTTTCGGGCGGTAATGGGCGACCAAGTCGCGCCCAGCGTTTCGGTGCAAGGACTTGAAACTTCCGAAGCCGGGATCGCGTTGAATTCGGTGACGGAATACCCCAATTTGTTTACGCTCGGACAGCTGACTTCCTATCAGGAGAGCGACTCGTGGCTGCGCGATTTGGCAAACGACGCCAAAACCTCGAATCGGCACTATCCCTATCGTTTTGAAGGGATTGATTACCGTAGCGAGTTGAGTTTTCGGGTGCCGGCCGGAAGACGCGTCGCCAGCGGAGGCCCAAAAATCGATTACGTGTCGGCTTGGGGCGAGTTGCATCGGCATGTCCGTCAGGATGGCGAAGTCGTGACCGCCTATACCCGTTTGGAAATGCCAAAAGCCGAGATTCCGGTTGCCAAGATCGCCGAATACAATCGATTTTTAGAATTGGTCGGCTACGAGTCCCGGTTTAGGTTCAGTCTAAGCGGAGGTTCGCAACAGTAACTGTCCCCGCCGTGAGCGGGACGCGGACGGGCGCTGCCCATCGCGGCGGCCGTCAGGCGGATGGCGGTGCGCAGTATAAATCTAGGTTTATAGTGCAGACGTTGTTGCCGCGCGAGTCGGGTAATCCGCCCAGCAGACAGGGGGCTTTCGCAAGATACCCACCGGGCAAAAGTACACCCGGCGCCGGATATCGCCGGCCATCAGCCGAACAAAAGCAGTCGGCGTCGGGGACTTAGCGATCGGAAAGGCCGAATTACTTGGGCTGTGGAGGATTTGAAATAAAGATGCGACAAATTGCCGCACTTTTTCTGGACAAAGCGGTTTTAGTTCACTAGAATGCGCCAACCTTGACTTAGGTCAAAACGAGCCAAAAGCTCGGCGTCTTTTGAGGGGGGAGAACGCAACCGTGTAAACGGTACAATAATAATAAGAGCGCAAGCAATTAACCTATCGGCATTGGCGGTAGGCGTCCAGAAAACATAAAAAACAACACCGGACGAAGCCCACTTTACGTGGGCTTTTTTATGTCCGCAAGATTGGTATACCTTGGGTTAAACCCGGCCGGCCGACAGGCGCTTTTGCAAGTCTTGTTGCTTGGCGCGGGCATCCGGCAGATTGCCGTACTCCAGCGAGGCGTCGCAGTCTTTCAGTGCGGCTTCGTTCTGTCCCAATTGCATTTTGGCGTAGCAGCGGTTGTTGTAGGCGATCGCTACGTCCTGTCTGGATACTTGGTCGGCGTCGTATAAGAAGTCGTAGCGGTTTAACGTGGCCAGCATGTTCGGCATATCGTTGCGCTTGGCGTAAAGCACCGAGATCTGGATGGCGGCATAGGCGCGGCCGTCATGTTCGGAGTTTGCGACTTCGGCATAATCGGCCAGCGCGGCGTCGGTCTGGCCCAGCGCCTCGTAAGCTTCGCCGCGCCGGGACAACGCTTGCCAGTCGTTGCCGCGGTCGATCTGCGCACCGCAGGCGCGCACCGCCTCTTGATAGCGCTTCAATTTGACCAGCGCGGTGCATTGCAAATGGCTCCAGTCCTTGCGATAAATCCCCGCCAGCTTTTCGGCGGCGCTTTGATAGACGAGGACTTGTTCGTATTGTTTATTGGCGTTGTAAATGCCGGCCAAGCGGTCGTAAATGGCGGCGGTTGCCGCATTTTTCTGGGTTGCGTTTGGAAACGCAGTGCGGTCCAGGTCGGCCAGCGCCCGTCGGTACAGGGTTTCGGCGTTGGCGTAATGGCCGGCTCGGTACCAAACCGCGCCGATCTGTTGGTCCAACATGAAGTGGTTGCGACTGGTGTCGGTCGCGGCCAGTTCGATGTTGTGGCCCATGCTTTCGGCGGTCAGTTGCAACAGGTTGTTGGCTTGACGTTCGTTGCCTTCGGTGCGGGCGATACCGGCCAGGATGGGTTCCAGCGCGGCGCCGAAGGTCAGGCTGTTTTGCGGGGTATACAAGGCTAGCGCTTGGCGGATGTCGGCTTGCAGGTCCCGGCCGGCCGCCACGTTGCGCAGGGCCTGATCGATACAATCGGCGCGTTTTTCCGGCGCCAGCGCAAAGCATTCGGCCCCGGCAATATCCAGCAGATCTTCGTAGAGATTCAAATACAGCAGTTTCAATGGCGATATGGCGGCGGCCGAATCGACGTACTCCTGAGTAAACGCCAGCATCTCGGCCACCGAGCCGCCCCATTTGGGCGTCAAGGTATTCAGTTGCACCCGGTAGAGCGGGTAGTAGTCCGGGAAGCGGCGGATCGCCAGACGAAAGGCGCCGTCCATCGCCAGCGAGTTGCCGTAGCCTTGCAGGATGGCCAGCAGCAAATAGCGGCTATAGGGATTGGCGTCGTCGCGGGCGATGGCTTGAGCGATGTCGGTGGCGGCCAGCGAGTTCTCGACCTCGAAGCCGCCTCTGTGCCGCATGGAGACTTTGGCGGCGTAGTCGTGGCCGCGGATGCGCCAGCCGGTGTCGTAATGGTATTGGGCGCGCAGCAAGTAGGCTAGGGCCGGCGGTTGGTCTTGCGCCAACCATTGGTCCAGGCGTTGCAGCAGCGCGGTATTGCCGGGTACGACCATCAGCTTGACGAAGCGGTCGAAAGGGGCAAAGCCCCAGTCCTGGATGCGGCTTTGCGTTAATTGGACTTCCAATGCCCGGCCGGCGGCGGCGAAATCGCCGGCGAGCAGGGCTTGCCTGGCTTGCGCGGCTTGGTCGGCCAGCGTGGGAACGATGTCGCGGCCGGCCAGTAATTTATCGGCTTCGGTTGCGATATCCAAGGTCGAGGTGGGCGCGGGTGGCGGCAAGATCGGTTGAATGATGCGGGTCGGCGGCTCCGGCGCCGAGGCGGGTTGTAAAAAGGTCCAGGCCAGCGCTAGGCCGGCGGTCAAGCCCAGCAGCAGAAGTAATAACATCAGACGTAGCGACGTCGGCTCGGGTGGCGGAAAATCGGGATCGATATCAGTCATGGCAGTTAATTGCCGGATTGCCGGCAGCCTAGTTAAATTGTTAGTAGCTTAGACCAGGTTGCGAAATCTTGGCGTTTTCCGCTCTGGCCAGGCGAGGTCGGACTGGAACAATTGCGAACCCGCTCCGGGCCGGCATCTAAACGGCGGTAAAAATAACGGCCTAACTAGGCTGCCAGGTTTGTTAGAATGCGCCGGCCCGCACTGGCGGCCGATGATGTTTAACCGTGTAGGAGTGACTGTGAAAGGACGATTCGCGCGCCGCGTGGCGCTGATTCCGTGGCTGGTTGGGTTGGTGGCTTGCGGCGGTTCCCGGCCGGCGAACGAACCTTTGCCGGTGGCGGCCGCGAGACCTGGCGAGTTGCCGGTTAAGGCCTTTGCGGCCTTGCCGCTGATCGAGGATTTGACGCTGTCGCCCAGCGGCGATTATCTGGCCTTTATTCAAAATACCGACGGCCATAGTGCACTGGTTACCCAAAATCGTAGCGGCGGCGATAGTCGGGTGGTGATTACGTCCGATAACCAGAAATACCATATACGCGGCTTTACCTGGGTTAACAATCAACGGCTGTTGGTCAGGATGTGGTATCCGGATCGGGTGTCCGATTTGAAGTTCACCCAGACTCGCTTGTTTGCGATTAACCGCGACGGCAGCGAGCTAAAGAGCGATCTGGTCAGGTTTCAAGACCCGGTGTTCGGCGGTCGGCGGCATATTCCGCAATTTCAGGATGCCTACGCCTTGATCCCCGGCGATGAGCGTCACATCTTGCTGATGCTGGACGAACGCCAGCAAGGCGCGCCTGACGTGTTTCGTTTGGATGTTTACAGTGGCGAGCGGGAAACCGTGGCCGGCAACCCCGGTTATGTCAGGCGTTGGCTGGCTGATTTGCAAGGCCACGTTCGGGTCGGCCTGGGCTTGGTCGGAGGCAGTACCGAGCGGATTGTGTATCGCTCCGCGGCGGGCGGCGATTGGCAAACATTATTCGAGCATGACGCGGTGAACGAAGACGGCATGCAGCCCTTGGGCTTCGACGCCGACCCGGATATCCTGTATTTACGCGGCCCCTATCAGGGGCGGTCGGCGATCTTTCGGATGCATTTGTCCGCGCCCAAGAGCGCTCCGGAACTGGTATACGCCGACCCGCGCTACGACGTGACGGGCGGTTTGATGTATTCGTCGGCCGGCAATCGGGTGCTCGGCGTGCATTACCGGGCCGCCACCGCGAAGTCGGTGTTTTGGGACGAGGATGCCCGCTTGGCACAGGCCAAGATCGATCAAGCCTTGCCGGATCGGGATAACGCGGTGATCAGCAGCGCCGGCAACCAAGTCATCGTATTGTCGTCGGGACCATCGCACGCGCCGGCCTATTACTGGTTAAACATGCATAACAATCAAATGGGGCGGCTGATCGACAGCTACCCACTGCTCGCGAATCAAACGTTGGCGGCATCTGAAATCGTGCATTTCAAGGCGCGTGACGGTTTGGAGCTGGAAGGCTATTTAACCAAGCCGCGCCAAGCCGGCACCACCGCCGGCCCGGCCGTCGTGTTCCCGCACGGCGGGCCGTGGTCGCGAGACAGTCACGGCTTCAATCCGTGGACGCAATTTCTGGCCGATCGCGGCTGGACCGTGCTGCAGTTGAATTTTCGGGGGTCGGCCGGTTACGGTAACGACTTCGAGACTGCCGGATTTCGGCGTTGGGGCCTGGAAATGCAGGACGACATTACCGACGGCGTACGCTGGTTGACCGAGCAAAAATTGGTCGATCCGGCGAAAGTCTGCATCGTCGGCGCCAGTTACGGCGGTTATGCCGCATTGATGGGGGCGATCAAAACCCCGGAGCTGTACCGTTGCGCGGTCAGTCTGGCACCGGTCACCGATTTACGACGCTTGCTGGACGAGTGGGGCGACATGCGTTGGCAGGATCATCGCTTGCGCGCCGAAATGGCCGAAAAAACCTTGGGCCATTGGTGGAGCGATAGGGCGCGTTTGAAGGATACTTCTCCGGTCGAGCAAGCCGCCCGTTTGCACACGCCGCTGCTGTTGGCGCACGGGGTCGGCGACTGGACCGTCAATGTCGGCCATTCGCGGGACATGGCCGACGCGTTGGCCAGTGCCGGTTTTAAGGATGTGCGCTACGTCGAAATGGAAGACGCGGATCATTATCTGACCCGCGAGGAAGACCGCTTGCGGTTTTTCGGCGAAATGGACGCGTTTTTGCGGCGTTTTCGCTAGCCGGGTTTTGGCTTATTCGCTGTCCTGAATCGGCCGGGACTGGCTAAGCACTCGTTCGGCCAGGCGCGAGAACGGCATGCTTTGCACCCACACCGAGCCGGTGCCGGACAGCGTTGCCAGAAACAAGCCTTCGCCGCCGAACAGCATGCTTTTCAAACCGCCGCTCATCGCGATACCGTAGTCGATATCGCCGCTGAAAGCCACCAGGCAGCCGGTATCCAAACGCAGGGTTTCGTTGCGCAGATCCTTGCGGACGATGGTGCCGCCGGCATGAATGAAGGCCATGCCGTCACCGCGCAAGCGCTCCAGAATAAAGCCTTCGCCGCCGAAAAAGCCGCTGCCCAGGCGTTTGTTGAAGGCGATGTCCACCTGGGTGCCGAAGGCGGCGGCCAGAAAGGCGGTGCGCTGGCAGATGACTTCCTCGCCAAGCTCGGCCAGATTCAGCGGGATCACCGAGCCGGGAAACGGCGCGGAAAAGGCCACCTTGCGCTTTTGACCGCCGCGATTGCTGAAGTGGGTCAGGAACACCGATTCGCCGGTCAGCATGCGCTTGCCCAGGCCGAACAACTTGTCCATCACGCCGCCGGAGCCGTCGCCCATCTTGGTTTCGAAGTCGATGTCCTGCTCCATGTAGGTCATCGCGCCGGCTTCGGCGATCACGGTTTCGTTGGGGTCCAGTTCGATTTCGACCATTTGTATGTCATGGCCGACAATGTGGTAATCGACTTCGTGGCAACGCATGCTGTCCTCCTCGGGGATAGTGGCTGAATGGTTGGCCGGCCAGCCGGATGCCGACCGGAACCGGATCAGGCCAGTAGATTGATCAGAATTTGTCGGTAGAGCGAACTCAGACGCTCCAGATCGGCCAGATCGATGTGTTCGTTGATTTTGTGGATGCTGGCGTTGATCGGGCCCAATTCGATGACTTGGGCGCCGGTCGGAGCAACGAAGCGGCCGTCGGAGGTGCCGCCGCCGGTGTCGTCTCGGGTCTTATAACCGCAAATGTGTTCGATAGCCGCATGGGTGGCTTCTTTCAATTCGCCTTGGGCGGTCAGAAACGGATGGCCCGATAAGCGCCAGTCCAGTTGATAGCGTAAACCGAAGCGGTCCAGAATCTCGGCGGTGCGGGTCTTGATCGTGGCTTCGTCCAGTTCGGTGCTGAACCGCAAATTGAATTGGGCGACCAGTTCGCCCGGAATCACGTTTTCGGCGCCGGTACCCGAAGTCAAGTTGGAGACCTGCAAGCGGGTTGGCGGGAAGAAGGCGTTGCCGTGGTCCCAGATTTCCTCGGTCAGCGCCTGCAAGGCCGGCGCGAAACGATGAATTGGGTTGTCGGCCAGCTCCGGGTAGGCAACGTGACCCTGAATGCCGAACACTGTCAGTTTGGCATTCAAGGAACCGCGCCGGCCGACCCGTATCACGTCGCCGAGTTTGGCCGCGCTGGACGGCTCGCCGACCAGGCACCAGTCCATGGTTTCGCCGCGGCCTTGCAGAGCTTCGACGACCTTGACCACGCCGTCGGTGGCCGGCCCCTCTTCGTCGCTGGTCATCAACAGCGCGATCGAGCCGCGATGCTCGGGGTGTTCGGCGATAAAACCTTCCACAGCGGTGACGAAGGCGGCGATGCTGCCCTTCATGTCGGCGCTGCCGCGACCGTAGAGTTTGCCGTCGCGTAGCGTTGGCTCGAACGGCGGACTGTCCCACTTCTCCAGCGGGCCGGGCGGCACTACGTCGGTGTGGCCGAGGAACACTAGTAGCGGTGCCTGGGTGCCTTTACGCAGCCACAAATTTTGGGTGTCGCCGAAATTCAGACGCTCGTCCTTAAAGCCCAGCGGAGCTAGGCGTTCGGCCAAGACGTCCTGGCAACCGGCATCGGCGGGCGTCACCGAGGCTCGGCGAATCAACGCCTGCAGCAAAGTCAGGGTTTCGCTCATGATGCGCTTGGATAACGATCGGCGGCGAAGCCGACGATCAATTGTTGCCCGTCGTCGAGTATCGGCCGCTTGATTAGCGTCGGCAATTCCAGCATCAGCGCCACGGCCTTGGTTTCGTCCAGATCGGCTTTTTGCGCGTCGCTCAACGAGCGCCAGCTGGTGCTGCGCTGATTCAACACCGTGTTCCAGCCGGCGTGGGCGACAAAGCGTCGCAGCAGGGCTTCATCCAAGCCGTCAACTCGGAAATCGTGGAAGCGGTAATTCACGCCGCGTCCGTCCAGACAGGCGCGCGCCTTCTTGACGGTATCGCAGTTTTTGATTCCGTAAAGCACGAGCATGGCTGTCAGGCGTCTCCGGCCAGCAATTCTTCCAGGCTAGGCAGGGTTTCGTCGGCCTTGGCGCGAGCTTTGTAGACGTCGACGAATTCCATGAAGGCTTGTTCGAGGTCGTCGAGGACTTCTTCCTCGTCGGCGACTTCGTCTTCCGGGATTTCGCCGGAGTCCAGATAGTCTTTTTGAATTGCAATTTCGCCGTTCAGCGACAGCAGGGCGAGGATGAGTGCGTTATTGGAGATGTTTTCGGCCATGGCTAGATTCGAATTGAGTTGATCGGAAAGGAATGTTTGCTGTTGGCGGGACGCTCCGTGCGTCGGGCGAGAATCCTTGAACAGATTGCCGCTAGAGTACCATTTTCCGGGTGGCGGCGCTTGCCCGTTTTTGGAGCCACCCTTCGGAGGTATATCGAAAAAACGCTACAAATCATGCGAAAATGCCCGGTATAAGGCTGTGGCGCTTGGCCGGCCGGTTAAGGAGTCTCTCGACAGTAGCATGCAAACCCATCCTGGCAGCGAATTTCAGGCAACAAATCAAGGTGTCGAATACATGGCATTAGATTGCGGCGATCAAGCCCGTATCTTGCAATTGCAGCAGGATATTCTGCGGTTGGTGGCCCTGGGTTACGATGCCGTCGAAGTGTGTCGGCAAATTTGTTTGCTGGAAGAGCAGTTGTTGCCCAATGCGGTCGCTTCGGTGATGTTATTGGACGACGAAGGCCAACGTTTGCACGTGTTCGCGGCGCCCAGTGTTCCGGTCGAGGGCGTCGCCCAACTGAACGGTTTGCGACCTGGACCTGGTGCGGGTTCTTGCGGGAACGCGGTATTTCGGCGAGAACCGGTTTTCGTCGAAAATACCCATACCGACCCGCGTTGGGAGGACCTTCGCCAACTGGCCTGCAATTTCAACATCGGTGCCTGTTGGTCGATGCCGATACGAGGCAAGGGCGGTCGGGTGATCGGTTCGTTCGCGCTGTCCAGCTTCGAACATCGCCTGCCTAGCCCGTTCCATCACAAGTTGTTGGAAATCGGCGCTTTCATTGTCGGCATCGTGCTGGAGCAGCGCAGAGCCAATGAACAGCTGCATCTGGCCGGTAAGGTGTTCGAGTACAGTACCGAAGGGATCATGATCACCGATGCCGGCAACCGCATCGTTTCGGTCAACCGAGCATTTACCCGCATTACCGGATACGCGCTCGACCAAGTCAAGGGCAAGAATCCGTCGCTGCTATCGGCTGGACGGCACGGTCCCGCGTTTTACCAAAAAATGTGGCAAAGCTTGGCCGCCAACGGTTATTGGCAAGGCGAAATCTGGAATAAAGCCCGCGACGGTCGGGTTTATCCCGAATGGCTAAGCATTACCGCGATCAACGGCGGAGACGGAAAGCTGGGTCACTATCTGGGCATCTTTTCCGACCTCAGCGACAAGAAACGTAGTGATGAAATCATTTGGCGGCAAGCGAATTACGATGCGTTGACCGGCTTGCCGAACCGCAACCGTTTTTACGACCGTCTGGAACAAGCGATCAAAGCGGCCCTCCACAACGGAGGCCGGTTGGCGTTGCTGTTGATCGATCTGGATCATTTTAAGGAAGTCAACGACACGGTTGGCCATGCCTATGGCGACGCTCTGCTAAAGGCCGCCGGCGAGCGTTTGCAGGCTTGTGCCGGTCAAAATAGCGTATTGGCTCGGTTGGGCGGCGACGAGTTCACGTTGATCTTGCCCGACATTGCCGACAACGCATGCGTCGAGCAAACCGCGCAAACGTTTTTGGATACATTGGCCGCGCCTTTCGTGCTGGATGGGGCCGCCAGTTATCTGTCCGCCAGTATCGGTATCGCCCTGTTCCCGGACGATGCCGTCGGCATCGACGCTCTGCTGAAATATGCCGATCAGGCCATGTACGCCGCCAAGAACCAGGGGCGCAATGCCTGGCGCTATTTTACGCCAGCCCTGCAAATCGCCGCCGAACATCGTTCCAGGACTTCCAGCGATTTGCGCGAGGCCTTGGTGCGCGATCAATTTCATTTGGTTTATCAGCCTATTGTCGAGCTAGCGACCGGGCGAATTCGCAAGGCCGAGGCCTTGATCCGTTGGCAACATCCGCAACGCGGGTTCATCAGTCCGGCCGAATTCATTCCACTGGCGGAGGAAACCCGCTTGATCCGGGAGATAGGCGGCTGGGTGTTCGAGCGCGCGGTCGAACAGGTCGCGGCCTGGCAAGCCGCGTATGGCGCCGATTTTCAAATCAGCGTGAACAAGTCGCCGCTGCAATTCAAGGGTGACGAAGACTGGGTGGGGTATTTGGTCGGCTTGGGTTTATCCGGGCACAGCATCGTGGTCGAGATCACCGAAGGCTTGCTGCTGGATGCGGACGAGCAGGTTTCAAACAAACTATTGGCGTTTCGGGATGCCGGTATCCAAGTAGCGATCGACGACTTCGGTACCGGTTATTCATCGTTGTCGTATTTAAAAAAGTTCGACATCGATTACTTGAAAATCGACCAATCGTTTGTCCGTAATCTGGCGCCGGACTCCAGCGATCTGGTACTCTGCGAAGCCATCGTGACGATGGCGCACCGCTTGGGGATGCAAGTGATAGCCGAGGGCGTCGAAACTCGAGAACAGCGAGACTTGTTAAGCGCGGCCGGCTGCGATTTCGCCCAGGGCTATTGGTTTGCCAAGCCGTTGAGCGTAGCGGATTTCGAGACTATGTTGGCTAAGGTTGGCTAATTCTCGACCAACCCGGTTGGGTTCAGGCGTTTGCAAGTCTTCGACAGCGTCGAGTGAATACCGCTTATTGTTGATGTCGAAGAAAGTCGTCAAGTCGATCGCTATACTCCTCCGGAGCTATCGATAAATTCGATTGCACGGCTATACACACCACGGATGGGTCGAGTTGCAGATTTCCGGCAATGAGGTTTTCGAAATCTTGTTGACTCCAGATGCCTTGATAAATCGGAGTCGTCATTAAGCGAATATTAGCGGGTTTTAGAATCTCTTCAACATAGATGCCGTAAATGGAATATTCGGAAAACCATTCAGCCTCGAATAATACCTGTTGCCACGGTTTTTGGTGTTTATCCTGTCGATATTGAGCGTAACATTCCGATTTTAAGTTTTTATTTTATGGGGTTTGTTTGAATCGGTTTTTACTATTGTGATTCTTTCAGAGCCGGGATGGATCTGGCCGGTAAATTGACATTGAGAAAGTGTGTCTCATTTTGGTCGCATTAATTACGCTTTTCCGTGACCGGAACATCCCGGAACCCTCACGCAACTCTTTCGCGCGGCACCGAGAATAAAAAATAACCCCGTAAAAAATGCAAGGCTTTGGATTTCTTAATTTGCCGGACATTTCGAATGGGTTGGCGGAGTCATTGTTTATTATTGCTATAAGATTGAATTTATTACACCTTAGAAAAGGATGCGCTGTTAACTATGAACTTTAACGATACAGGCACATTAATCGATTGGCCGTTGGAAGACACCGATGTTATTGCCCCATTGCAGAATAAACAGGATGGCGGTTCGCGTGGAGGTGTTTATTTATGTATACCGAATTTCGAAGCGTTGCCGCCGCCGTTTGCCATCAAACATGGCGAATACCGAATTACCCCTTGTGATAACACCTTGCCGCACCGGAAAACTTTGGCTGGCACGGCCGAAACCGATTGGGGCAAGGTCGAAGTGATCACCGATTGGACGGAGCACGCCGGATTGGGCGGAAAAGTCTTGACGGTCTCCTGTCGTATTCGAGCGTTATCCGATATTGCTTGGATCCGGCCGGGGTTTCATCCCTATTTTTCGGTCTCGCCGGGCAGTGTTATCGACATCGGCGCCGAGCACATCGACATCGCGGAGATGCCGCACGATCAACTGCAAGTTCACCACGCGGCATCGTTGGCGGAGCCGGCAACAATTCGTACCGCCGATTATACCGTGGCAATGACCTGTGGTTTGTCACCGCTACGGGAAGGGCTGTGTTTGGCGTATGGCGTGTGGAGCGATAAAAGTACCGAGTATGTTTGCATCGAGCCTATCATCGGTTGTCGTTTCGGCGCGGATGGTTTACCTGCACCGTTTAGCCTAAGCGAGGGTGAGGAATTTGCGATGACATTTACAATTCACGCGGAACGATTGGGTTTTCTGAAATAGTCGCTTAATTGCTGGGAAGCGAAAAGGAAAGGCGAGTAATCGCCGCACTTTTTTGGTCGTGGCATCCAGGGCAATGTTGTCGACCGTCAAGATGAAGCCCTGGCAGGTGTTGAATTGGTGATTATAAGGCCGGTTTGAAAAGCCGAATTTAGCCTTCGAGGTTGGTTTTCATGTAGCTTACGGTAACGAATGGCTAGGCAATCGCGCAAGCAAGGTTAAACTATGTACATGCGATATGCTCGAGTAAACAGTGGATTTCTTGCCTTTCAGACGACGCCGTCTTGAAATGGCTTCTTTATGAAAAGCCTGTCAAGTTTTATTTTTAAATCACGCTGAATGAATACTAAATACAGGATTTTAAGGCTCGGCAAAGAGCATTCAAATTGCCGTGGATATATTGGGGTTGTTGTTCTAGGATGGTTTGTCTGACGGCCCAAGGGTCGTAATTGTTTTTAATTGAGATTAGCTGTTCGATCAACTCGTCTTTGGAACCGTAAATCAAAAAATTATTGGAGAATGATTTCCGGTCGCTGTCCTCGAGATAGACGCGACCGTTCGAAAGTAAGGAGTGGCGTTTAACCCAACTTGCAGCAGGGCTGGCGATATATCCACCTTGATATTGGATTTGTACGATCGGTAAGCCAAAGGCCTCTGGAAATGCGACGAAAGCGACACCCACTTGGGCGTAAATGGCTTCGATTTCGCTAAAAGTGTATTCACCTCGCAATTCCAGAGCCGGAATATTTAGGGTTTGAAGTGCTTCCAGCTGGGTCTGCCGCGCTGCAGTGTAACCTTCTCGAGGAAAATCGATCATTGCCGTCAAAGGTCGCTGTGCTAAGAAAGCCGCTTGTGGCGTGATGTCCAGACCGATTTCGAATATCGGGCGATCTGTTAATGGTTCGATGTCGTGAATGCCGCTAACCGTCAACAATCCGTCGAATATATGGTGTGCCGTAGGCCCGAATTTGTCCCGCCAAAATTGGGCGCCTTGGTAAGCGAAAACCTCGTAGAACAATAATGGTTTGTCGAGTTGTTTTAGTGGGCGGAGGATTTGTGGGCGGCCTAAGATTCCTATCGTGTCGGATACGATGATAATGTCAAAGCTACGTAAGGTGTTGGTGATGCCTTGCAAATCCGCCCAAATTGCTTTGAAACGATGCCGGGTCGATGCGCCTCGTTCAGACATCGCTTCCAATTGCGCGAGTGCATTCGGGAAGTAGCCAAACTCCACACCCAGCTTAGTTAGCATTCGGGTCAGGCTTTCGGCCAAAAATCGCGGACTACGAAAATCGTTTTTCGCTAAGATCGCTACCCGCATGACTATTCCTTAAAGTATTTGGCATTCGGATTAAAAAATGCTGTTTGGTCTATATGGCTGGGATTCGGCTGTCCCACTTTGTATTCCAGTTGGAGTCCCAATCGATGTCCGTGCGCTTCGTATCTTAACGCGTGAGGCGCACGGGAGAAAGTTTAGTACCGAGGACGATCAATCCCGCAACAGCTCATTAATCCCGGTTTTGCTACGGGTTTTCTCGTCTACTTGTTTGATGATCACCGCGCAATACAAGCTGTGGCTGCCGTCTTTGGATGGCAGGTTACCGGAAACGACCACGGAGCCGGCCGGGATGCGACCGTAGCTGACTTCACCGGTCATCCGGTTGAAGATCTTGGTGCTTTGGCCGATGTAGACACCCATCGAGACCACACAGTTGTCTTCGACGATCACGCCTTCGACGATTTCGGAGCGGGCGCCGATGAAGCAGTTATCGCCGATGATGGTCGGGTTGGCTTGCAAGGGTTCCAACACGCCGCCGATGCCGACGCCGCCGGATAAATGCACGTTTTTACCGATTTGTGCGCAAGACCCGACCGTTACCCAAGTATCGACCATCGTGCCGCTATCGACGTAAGCGCCGATGTTGACGTAGGACGGCATCAGGATCGCACCGGGTGCAATGTAGGAACCGTAACGGGCTACTGCGTTGGGCACCACGCGGACGCCGGCTTGAGCAAAATCGGCTTCGCTGTATTGACCGAATTTGGTCGGCACTTTGTCGTAATAGCGCACGTCGCCGCTCTCGATGACTTTGTTTTCGTTGATGCGGAACGACAGCAGCACGGCTTTTTTCAGCCACTGGTTGGTGACCCAGTCGCCGTCTTTTTTCTCGGCAACGCGCGCTTCGCCCTTGTCCAGCATGTTCAATGCGGTGGCGACCGCGTAGCGAACTTCCGATGAGACGGTGGACGGGCTGATTTCGGCGCGGTTTTCGAAGGCGTCGTTGATGATGGTTTCCAGGTTTGACATGGTTTTCTTAAGTTTAAGGATTAAACAAATGTAGGATATGCCGACGTAAGGAGGCGCATCGTTCGCGATACGCTTCACGTTGTTCAGCACATCCTACGCGGTGTTTTCATTGAGAAAAACTTTAATGCGTTGCGCCGCCTCGACACATTCCTCGATAGGCGCAACCAAGGCGATACGGACATGGTAGGCACCGGGATTAATGCCGCCGCTGTCGCGCGACAAATAACTTCCCGGTAACACCGTAATGTTCTGCTGGGCAAACAATTGTTTAGCAAATTCACAGTCATCAATTGGTGTCTTCAGCCAGACATAGAAGCTGGCCGGCGGCCGGCTGATCTCGCAGACGTCTTTTAAAATATCGATGAAGGCGGTGAACTTGTCGCGGTACAACTGGCGGTTGTGTTTGACGTGTTCCTCGTCGTTCCAGGCGGCGATGCTGGCGTGTTGGGTCGGCACCGGCATCGGGCAGCCGTGGTAGGTGCGGTATTTGAAATACTGTTTCAACACCTCGGCGTCGCCAGCGACGAAACCGGAGCGCAGGCCAGGCGCGTTGGAGCGCTTGGACAGGCTTTGGAAGATCACGCAGCGTTTAAAATCGATATTACCGTCTGCGTAGGCGCTTTGCAGCAGGCCTTGTGGCGGATTGGCCTCGTCGTCGTAGAGTTCGGTGTAGCACTCATCGGAGGCGATGACAAAGTCGTACTTTTCGGCCAGCGCCAGCAGTTTCAGATGGTCACTCTCGCTCAGCACCGTGCCGGTCGGATTGCCGGGCGAACAGATGAAAATCAGCTGGCAGCGCTGCCAGATCGCTTCCGGCACGCTGTCGAAATCCGGGAGATAGCTGTTTTCCTCGGTGGTGTTCAGATAATACGGTTCGGCGCCGGCCAGCAAGGCCGCACCTTCGTAGATCTGGTAGAAAGGATTGGGCATGATCACCACCGGCTTGGCGGCGGGATCGATCACAGCCTGTGCCAGTGAGAATAAGGCCTCGCGGGTGCCGTTGACCGGCAGTACCTGAGTCTCGGGATCGACGCCGCCGGCCGGAATCGCGAAGCGTCGGCAAGTCCACTCGGCAATCGCCTGACGCAATTCCGGCAAGCCCTTGGTGGTCGGATACTGGGTCAGCCCGTGCAGATGACGCAGCAGGGCTTCCTGGATGAAGTGCGGCGTGGCGTGTTTGGGTTCGCCGATAGACAGCGCAATATGGGGTTGATCGCTAGGGGACACAACGCCGTTTTTTAACGCAGCCAGCTTCTCGAACGGATAGGGGTGCAGTTGAGACAAATACGGATTCATTATTTGGTGCAGTGCGGTTGTTTGCCCTGACTTCTAGCTTGTTGCTGAAGTTGAACAGCGTGGTTCATGTGTTGGTTCAAATTGTCGATGCGGCTACCGTGCGATGGGTGCGTGGACATGAACTCGATAGGCTGGCCGCCTTGCGAGGCTTGGTCCATTTTTTTCCATAGATTGATGCTTTGGCGGGGATCGAAGCCGGCTTTAGCCATCAAATCCAAACCTATCGTATCGGCCTCGGTTTCGTGAACCCGGCTATAAGGTAGCAGCACGCCGTATTGGGCACCGACGCCGAGTAGACCCAAGGCCGTCTGGCCGAGCGCCGTCTGCGGTTGGGTAACCGCTTGAACCATCGAGAGTCCGGTACTGACCGCAGTCTCTTGCGACAAGCGTTCGTTGCTGTGGCGGGAGAGCACATGACCGATTTCGTGGCCGATTACCGCCGCCAATTGGTCTTGATTGTCGACTAGCTTGATCAGACCGGTGTGAACGCCGATCTTGTTGCCGGGCAGGGCGAACGCGTTCAGGGTTTCGTCTTCGAAGACCACGACTTCCCACTGTCCGCCGGTTTGCTGGGTCAGGTCGAGTGCAACGCATTGCGCAAACTGGTTGTAATCGGCGTTGCGGCTGATCGGATTTTTGCTCTTCATACTGTCGAAGGCTTGCAAGCCCATTTGATCGACCTGATTGTCGGGCATGTAAATGAATTGGCTCCTGCCGGTAGGACTGGTGGCGCATGCGCTCAGTAAGCCGACGAGAACGGTAAACAGGGATTTTTTCAACATGGCGAAACTTCCGCAGGATGAACAGAGCCGGCATTTTAGCCCAACCGGCGCGCTGGAGTGGCAGCTTTTTGGCCGGCAGGGTTGTTACGCGGGCTCGGGTTCCGGTCGGGGCGGGGCTTGCAAGGGCGAATGAATTCTGACGGTATTGCGACCGGCCTGCTTGGCAACATACATCGCGCGATCCGCCAGTTCCAGTACCGTGTCGATATCGAAGGCATGGGGCTGGCATTCGGCGACGCCGGCACTGATGGTAAATTGAATTGGCGCGGCATTCCCGCTCGAGAAACTCAGTTCGGCGATCGCGGCCCGCAGACGTTCGGCGATTGCGCCGGCTTCCTTGACGCCGGTTTCCGGCAGTAATACGCAAAACTCCTCGCCGCCGAAACGGGCGAATAAGTCGCGTGGCCGTAAAATCGGCATCACGGTTTCGGTCAACATGATCAAAATGCGATCGCCAACGCCGTGACCGTGATGGTCGTTAATCTGTTTGAAGTGATCGATGTCCAGTGCGATTAACGACAGCGCTCGGCCGTGCCGGTTTGCCTGTTTGAGTTCGGCGTTGGCTTGGGTCATGAAGTGGCGGCGATTGTAGGCCCCGGTCAGCGGATCGGTGGCGGCCAGCATTGCCAGTTGCTCGTTGGCCGATTTCAATTCGCGGGTGCGTTGTTCGATACGGTTTTCCAGGTCCAGATTGATCAATTCCAGTTCTCGATGGGCGTTTCGCAGAGCTTGCTCGCCGGCGACGATGTCGGTGATGTCGTGCAGAACCCCGATGAAATGGCTAACGCGCCCCGCTTCGTCCAACACCGGGTCTATCGTCATCCGGTTGTAAAACAAGCTGCCGTTCTTACGGCGATTGCGCAGCGTGCAGCGTATGCGTTGGCGTTGTTCTATCGCGCTACGCAGCGCCTGAATTTTGTGAGCATCCGCGCCAGGGTCTTGTAAGAAGCGCGGGTTTCTGCCGATCGCGTCGCGGCGTCGGTAGCCGGTGATGGCTTCGAAGCCTTTGTTGACGTAAATAATCGGGTTGTCCTGGCTGGTCGGATCGGTAATCACGATGCCGGCATACACGGTTTCGACCGCTCGGCTTAGTGCGCGCAGCCGGACGTTTTGTTGCTGCAATTCTTGTAGTAGCGCGGCGAGCGCCAACGATGAAAACGCCAAGGCCGCCAGATATTCTTGCAAGCGGAGGACATTGTCGGCTTGATTCATCGACACGAAATGGCCGCGGCCGGCAACCGTGCCGGCAATTGCGATCATAGCGATCAGTAGATTCAGGGACGCCGCGCCGCGCAGTCCGAAGCGGGCCGCGGCCCAGATCGTTAGCGGCAACATCAGGATGGGGCTGGCCGGATAACGGGTAGTCAGATAGTCCGGCAACGAGAAAACCCACAAGCCGACCAGTAACGTGGCGGCTAACAACAAGGCGGCTTCGAACGGCCTGTCGGCCGGGGGCGTGTCCCACAGATTCGATTGCACCTGTAGCCAGCCCAACAACACCGGGGTGATCGTCAGCAGTCCCAGGCTGTCGCCAAACCACCAGATACGCCATTCGCTCCAAAAAGAGACCGTGTCGGCCGAGGTCGTCACGTAAACCGCGGCGCCGAACAGGCCGGCAACCCCGCTGGCCACGATCAGAGCGAATAGGCCAAACATCGCGACTTGGCGAAGGGTGTCCAGTCTGAACGGCCAGCGGCAGGTGAGCTTAATCAAGCCGGCTGCGATCAGAGCTTCCAGAATGTTGACCGCGACGAACAACAAGGCTTGATGCAGTTGGAAGGTCGGTAGATCCGCGGCGATCTCGGCCGGTACCGCCGCTAGCGCGTAGGCGGGCCACATCCTAAGAGGGTTCAGCAAAAAACCCGCCAGCAGAAATGCGTTCGGCGGCCAGAAAATTGCGATGCCCTCGGACATGACCGAGGCTTTGACGCCCAATACCGCGCCCAAATAGTAAGCGATGCCGACGGCGACCGGTCCCCACCAGCGTCGATGATCTTGGCTGGCGGTTCCGAAAAAGGCTTGAAGTGCCGGGACGATAGTCATGGTGTGCGGATCAGCGATTCGGGCGCGTTGCGCAGTTGGAGTCTCGGGAATTGTAAGCAAATTCTTACAAGTTGCGCGAAAGTAGGGGAATATCTAACTCACAGCGGCGGTTTGTAAAGCCCATTGCAACGCGAAATCCACGGTTTGTTGGCGAATTTCGTGGCGGGTACCCTGGAAGTGTTTACGTTGGCAGCTGGCAGGTTGGCCGCTGGTTTGTAGCGAGACATACACCAAGCCAACCGGCTTATCCGGCGTGCCGCCGCCCGGGCCGGCGATGCCGGTGACCGCCAGGGCCAAATCGGCTTGACTATGGCTGAGCGCGCCGGCCACCATCGCCAGCGCGGTTTCCGGGCTGACCGCCCCGGCACCGTCCAACGTCGTTTGCGGCACTCCCAGCAACTCCGCCTTGGCGGCGTTGCTGTAGGTCACAAAACCCCTGTCGAACCATTCCGAGCTACCGGCAACCTCGGTAATGGCATGGGCAATCCCTCCGCCGGTACAGGATTCGGCGACGGCGATGCGCCAGCCTCGCCGTTTCAAAGCGGCGCCCAAACGCGCGGCGAGGGTGTCGGCGCCGTCGGTCATTGTCGGGAAATGGTCGGCTGAGCGCTATCGTTGAACGAACCGGTTTAACTCGGCAGCTTTTTAATTTCGGCGACTTTTTCGAAATCGGCGCCGACGCTGATGATGAAGCTGGTGACTTGTTCGATGCTCATCTCCGATTTAATTACTTTCGATTCATGGACGATCACCGCGAAGCCGGAGGTTGGGTTGGGCGAGGTCGGTACGAACAACACGTAGCGGTCGTCGGTTTTGTTGGTGACATAGGCCGGTACCCAAATGCCTTCCTTCGGGTACTCGACGTAAACCACTTCGCGCGGTTCCTGAAGCTGATGTCCGGCGATCATGTTGACCAGTTTTTTGGTGACCCGATAGATGGTGCTCAGCAGCGGAATCCGCTCGATCAGGTGCTCGAACATCGCGATAATCGAAAATCGGCCCAGGCTGACCCGGTGGCCGACGTAGGTAATGGTCGCGAAACTGGCGGCGAATAGTAGAAAGGTCACCAGATAGTTGTCCGAATAGCCGTAAACGAATTGAAATAAATCGGTCAGCCGGTCTTTGACGAACAGGACGATTTGGACGATGACCATGATCGGAATAAACGCCAGTACGCCGATCAGGGTGTGGTTCAGGACTTTCTTCATATTGCGCCTACCTTTTTGTAGTTATAGTTGTCAGGAAACTAAGGTTTTATCAGGTTTGTTCGAGCGATACAAACTCATCGGGTTCCCGCTAACGCCAGCGGCTGGCAATCGCCATCAACGGAAACAGTATCCCGCCGAACATCAGCAACGCGCGCAGCCCGGTTTCGCTGGCGCTGGCGTCCCAAAGGGTTAGCGAGCTGTTCAAGGACATATTGGACGGGGCCAAAAACGGAAAGAGCGACACGCCCGCCGTCAGTACCAGCATCGCCATTGCTACCGAGGCGGCCAGGGAAGCCCAATAGGCTTTATCACGGCGCGAACAGATCAGCATCGCGATACCGGCGATAAAAACCAGCGAGGGTATCGCGATCAACGAGGGTTCGTGTTCGTAATTGTCCAGCCAAAGGCCGTCGCCGCGTCTGACGAATTTGCTGAGCGGGTTGGACGGTCCGAGCGGTGCGATGTCGGTGGTGACGTGGTAGCCTTCGAGGTGCGTGATCCACAGTCCGGTCAAGGCGAATAGACTCAAAAAGGCTAAGCCCAACGGAAGGGCGAGGGCCTTGGCACGCTCGGAAATTTCCGAGTCGCCGTGCAATTGTAATTGGAGTGCGCCCAAGCTCGTGGCCGCGGCCGCCGCGACAGCGCCGACCAACATTGAAAACGGGTTGAACAAACCGCCCAAGTTGCCGAGCAGCGCGATCCGCATATCGCTTTGCAGATGAAACGGAATGCCCTTGATCAGGTTGCCTATCATCACGCCGAGCAGAAAGGTCGGCAGCAACGCCCCGAGAGACAAGCCCCTGTCCCATTTTTCCAA
This sequence comes from Methylomonas koyamae, assembly GCF_001644025.1. GTDB lineage: Bacteria > Pseudomonadota > Gammaproteobacteria > Methylococcales > Methylomonadaceae > Methylomonas > Methylomonas koyamae_A. The sequence goes on along the minus strand of NZ_LUUK01000200.1, from coordinate 12,655 downwards.
CCAATTGGCAGGCAAACCGGCGCGGACATACAAAGCAAACGGCCTAAGCGCGAGTGGAATCAATACAAGGGGTAACAAGGTCTGAAAACTGGAAAACACCGCCGCGTAAACGCTGGGCCAGCCGAAAAACACCAGTGCGATCAACGCCGCCAGCCAAGCCAGATTGCCGGCGGTAACGGCCGCCCATTGCGCGGTTAAGGCTCGTCGTTGCGATTCGTTAGCTTTTAACGTCGGTAACAGGCTGGCGGCACCGAGTTCGACCGCGAAAGTTAGGCTGACGCCGATCGCAAACAGGCTGAGCAGCGCCCAGGCCGCTAACCGAAGAATCGAATAATCAAGCGTCATGACGATTTTCCTCCGAGATTGCGCCGAGGCCGTCGGAGACGGCTCGTTTGACCAGGATTAGCGCCAGACTCAACAAACCGCCGTATGCCAGCGCGTAAAGGCCTAGGCCGGTCGATAAATCGCTCGGGTTGCCAAGCGATACGCCCAGCCATGTCGGCAGCGCGTCGGCGATGATCCAGGGTTGGCGGCCGTATTCGGCAATAAACCAACCGGCGCCGCTGGCCAACCAAGGTAGCGGCAAGGCGTAAAAGTTGAGTTTTAATATCGCGGGGGAGCCTAGCCAGCCGAACGCGAAGGCGATACCGGCCAGAAAATTGAGAGCCAGCAATACGCCGCAGCCGACCATGACTCGGTAGCCCCAACGGATGGGCTCGGACGGCGGCACGCTGGCCCGCGCGGTTTGTTGAATCTGCGCTTCGCTGGCGCCGCTGACACCGTCTTTCCAACGTTTTAGCAATAAGGCATGGCCCAGGTCGGCCTGGGTGGCGGCGAAAGCGGCGAGTAACTGTGGTTCGCGGTGGTCATCGCGGATCGCTTGGAGCTTTTCGTAGGCGCCGATGCCGTTGAGAGTACGTCGGGCATGCTCGGCGATCAAGTCGGCGGGCGGCAGGCCGTGAATAGCCGCGAATTTGCCTACTTGTAGGCTGTTGGGTTGGAAAATGCCGGTATCGCCGAGCGCCATCGTTGCCAGCACGGCGGTCAGGCCCATCACGCCGCCTAGTCGGTGGCCCAGCGCCGCCGCCCGGCTCTCGCGGCCTTGCCGCCGCCAAAGCGCGCTAACCGACAATATCAGCCCGGCGGCGCTTGCGTAGCCAGCCAACGCCGCGTGCAGGAATTTTGCAGTCATCACCGGATTTCGAAACAAACTGGCCGGATCGGTCAATTCCAGCCGTAAGGTTTGCGGATTGAAGCCGCTGCCGACTGGGTATTGCATCCAGGCATTTGCCGCCACGAATCCCAGCAGGGCGACATGGCAACCCAGACATGCGGTCCACGCCAGCAGAGCGCGGCGGACGCCGGGCAAGCATCGCTCGCCGAACAGTAAACGGCCGGTCGCCTGAGCCGTGACGAAAAAGCCGGCGCAGGCCGTCAAAAGAGCCAAGCCGATCGTATCGCCGGCATAATGGGCAAAATACGCCCAGTGACTGCCGAATTGGCAGACCAAGATCAATGTGGTTGCCGCAGTCAGTGCCATGCAGATGCCGAACAGTTTGACCCAGAATGCGGCTAGAGCGGCATAACGGGCGTCGCGGACGGATAGCGTTTCCAGCAGGGCGAGCAGCAACGATAGTCCGAGGCTGACCGGCATGAACAGAAAATGCTGGGTTGCCGTCATCGCGAATTGGCCGCGCGATAGCTCGATAACGGTTTCCGAAATCATGTCCACCTCTTTGGCAGGGTCAAAAATGCCGGCAATTATAGAGGCATGGCGAACTTTGGCGGTGGTTTTTGTTTCCGGACTCGGCTCGCAAAAAATCGCCGGGCGCGGGCTGGTGAATGAGGGCGGTTGTTGTACACTTCTGGACAGGTGTCTTTCCGTGTCACGTTATGAAATCACAATCCGGCGTCACTGTATTCTTGAAGGTTATCGGGGTTGCCCTGCTATATGCGGCACTGGCCAAGCTGGTGTTGGCTTTTTTTTCCGACGCCAGCGGCGTCACCTTGGTCTGGTTTCCGTCCGGATTGGGCTTGGTTACAATTATCTTGGGGGGATGGCGCTTCGTTCCGGCCGTTTTTGTCGGTGCGTTGCTGGCGGGGCTGTTGGTAGACGATTCCTTGGCTATTTCCGCCGGCATTGCTGTCGGTAACACGTTGGAGTCCTGGTTGGGTGCCTGGTTTTTATCCGGCCACTCTGGCTTTTCACCAGCGCTGAAACATCCGCGCGACTTCGTCTGGTTGGGCATTGCCGCCCTGTTTAGTGCCGGATTCAGCGCGTTAATCGGGCCGATGATATTGCTGTTCGCCGGTCATGTGGCGCTGGATAGTGCGTTCGACAGTATGCTGCACTGGTGGATGGCCGATGTGTTCGGCATGGCATTGCTAACACCGTTGGTACTGATTTGGAAGGATTGGCCCTTGGATTGGTTTGCGCCCAGGCGCTTGCCTGAAACACTCGCTTTTATCGCGCTTAGCGCGGTATGTGGTCAAACGGTGTTTTTGGCGTGGTGGCCGGATCTGTTCGGCGATTTCGCCAAATCCTACTGGCCTTTTATGTTTGTCATTTGGGCGGCGGCCCGATTCGGCCGCCATGGCGTAACCTTGTTAATCACGATGACCGCAGTGCAATCCTTATGGGGCCTCGAGCACGGCGTTGGGCCGTTTGTCGGCAAGGGCGTTCAGGAAGGCTTGCTGAGCATCTGGTTTTATCTACTGATTTTCGCGGCGGTCGGGATCCCGCTCGCGTTAATGCTGTTCGACAAAGAACAGTACACGCGGGCTTTGCGGCAGAGCGAAGCCCGAATGGGATTTGCGTTGGATACCATCGGCGCTGGCGCGTGGGACTTAGATCTAGCTAGCAAGGACGTGCAGCGTACGCCAACCCATGATCGGATATTCGGGTATTCGCAAATGCGTAGGGTCTGGAGTTACCAGATGTTGCTCGATCACGTGTTGCCGGGCCATCGCGAAGCGGTGGACGCGCGTTTTCAACAAGCGATCGGAATGGCCGCCAATTGCGATATCGAATGCGAGATCCGCCGCGCGGATGGCGAAAAGCGTTGGATTCGGATCGCCGGCTGCTACCTGCCAGGTCGCCCCGCCCGGATGGCGGGAATCGTTCAGGATGTGACTGACTCCAAATTGGCCGAGGAAGACAGGCAATTGGCGATGTTGTTCTACCAAGGTTGCAGCGAGGCGATGATGATTACCGACCTCGACGGGCTTATTGTCTCGGTAAATCCGGCTTTCGCAGATGTTACCGGTTATGCGGCCGAGGAAGTCATCGGTAAAAATGCCAGGATTCTCGGTTCTGGGCGCCACGATGCGGCATTTTTTCAAGCAATGTGGGCGGCTATTCAAGCGACCGGGCAATGGCGGGGCGAAATATGGAATCGCCGGAAAAATGGCGAACTCTATGTGGAGCTGTTAACGATTAACACGATATTTGATCGCAACGGCTTGGAACTGCGGCGGATCGGGGTGTTTTTCGATATTACTCACCGCAAGCTGACTGAAGAGCAATTGTGGCAGCAGGCCAATTTCGACCCATTGACCGGTGCCGGGAATCGCCGGATGTTGTATGCCCGCTTGGATCAGGAAGTCAAAAAATCCCAACGTAGCGGTGCGCTATTGGCGTTGATGATCGTCAGTTTCGACGGTTTCAAGGAACTTAACGAAAGCCTGGGCTACGCGAAAGGCGATAGTGTGTTGCAGGAAGTGGCGCAACGTTTGGTGGGCGGCATTCGCGAAACCGATATCGTCGCCCGTTTGGACGGCGCGGAGTTTGCCGTTTTGCTGACCGAGTTGGATAAGCTCGATAGTATTGCCAAATTGGCCGGCCATTTGGCCGAGCTTTTGGCTAAACCTTATGCGGGGGTGGAGGCGACCGGCTTGTTGAATTGCCGTATCGGGATCGCGTTGAGTCCTGTCGATGCCTCGGATGCCGAAGGCTTGCAGCGCTCGGCGATTCACGCGCTACGCCGTTGCGAAGCCGGGCGTTACGCCTTCTTCAATCAATTCGCGCTTAGCGGCAACTAACACAGCCGTTGCTTGGGGAACACGCAACGAAACCGACTCCCTTTACCTAACTGGCTTTCGATTTCCAATTTGGCGTCGTGACGCACCAGCACGTGTTTTACGATGGCCAAACCCAGGCCGGTCCCGGCGATTTTCTGATTGCGTTTGACGTCGGCACGATAAAAGCGCTCGGTAATCCTGGGGATTTCGTGGTTGGCGATACCTTGGCCGAAATCCTCGACTTCCAAATACACACTACCGTCCGGCAAGTTGTCCCAGCGCACATGTACCGGCGAGCGCGGCGGCGAATACTTCAGGGCATTGCCTAGCAGATTGCTAAATGCGCCGCGCAGCTCCAGCGCATCGCCGCGCAGGTTGGCGGTACTCGCGAGGCTCAGCGTGACCCGGCGTTCGTCTTTTTCCAGCAAATCGCTCTCGTGGCAGACTTGGCCGAGCAGATCGGCAATCTGGACGCATTCGGACTTTTTAGCCTTGCTTTCTAAACGGGCGAGCAGCAGCAGATCGTCGATCAGCATTTGCATGCGCTCGGTTTGCGCCGACATGTTTTGAAACGAGCGGGTGTAAACGCTCGGACCGTTTTCCATTTCCTGCAGGGTTTCCAGATAGCCGCGTAGTACCGTCAGCGGCGTGCGCAGTTCGTGCGACACATTGGCGACGAAGTCGGTGCGCATCCGCTCGATGGCCTTTAAGTGGGTGATGTCTTGCGCCATCAGCAGACGCAAGCCGTTGCCGTAGGGCACGATACCGATTTGCAGAATCAGGTTTTCGTTGACCGGCGAGGGGATGCTGATTTTCTGTCGGTAATCCTGGTCCTTTAGGTATTGGATAAACAGCGGATGGCGGACCAGGTTCGGAATCCGATGGCCCGTATCGGACTTTTTCAAGCCCAGAAATTCGTGAGCGACCTTGTTGCTCCATTCGATTTCGCCGTAGCTGCCCAGCACGACGACGGCATCGGGCAGCGCGTCGGTGGATTTACGGAACCGGTCCAACATCTTGCCGAGCTTTTTCTTACGGCGTTTCTGACTGCGACGAATTTTATACAAGTGGTAGTAAATGTCGCCCCAAATCCCTTTGAAGTTAGTGCGTTCGCCAACGCCGCCCTGGCTTAGCCAGCGCTCCAGGCGGTTGATGCTGATGGTTTGTTTGGTCAGTAGTAGTAATGTGACGGCCAGCAGCAGTTCGGTCAGATGACCGAAGAACACACTGATCAGCAGCGTGGGGATCAATAGGCCAATGACGATATTCAGTTCGCGTTGCCAGCGCTGCATCTAACGTCAATCCGCCATCGAAAACCGGTAGCCGAAGCCGCGCACGGTTTGGATCAGTTCTTCCCGGCCGTAGGTCGCCAAAATTTTGCGCAATCGGCGGATGTGCACGTCGACGGTGCGCTCTTCGATATAGACGCTTCGGCCCCAGACCTGGTCCAGCAAATGCGTGCGGCTGTAGACCTTGTCGGGATTGGTCATGAAAAATTGCATCAGCCTGAATTCGGTGGGACTGACTTCCAAACTGCGGCCGCCGATCATCAAGCGATGTTGTTCGGTGTCCAGCGTTAGATCGCCAACGCTGAGTTGGCCGGATTCCGACAATTTGCCGCTGCGCCGCATCACCGCCTTGATTCGAGCAACCAATTCTTTCGGGGAGAAGGGTTTGGTGACGTAATCGTCCGCGCCGATTTCCAGGCCGCGGATTTTGTCTTCTTCTTCGCTACGGGCAGTCAGCAGAATGATGGGAAGTTCCTTGAAGCCCGGCTCGTTTTTCAAGCGCTTGGCCAGTTCGACGCCGCTAATGCCGGGTAGCATCCAGTCCAGCACGATCAAATCCACCCGGTTGTCGGCCAGGGCTTGCATGGCTTGTTCGGCACTGCCGGCGGAGATGACTTGAAATTCGGCTTGTTCCAGCACCATGGCCAGCATTTCCCTGATAGCTTCTTCATCTTCGACAACCAGGATGTTCAAGTTGGGCATATAGGTTCCATAAAAGGCTAGGTAGCAACGACTTAGCTAATCTAGCAGCGATATATTACCTGTTTGTGACAAAAAATATCGACCGGCGCGGTAAGGGGCCAGCCGAGCGCGGCCTTGGCGGAGGATGGCGGAGGCTTTAGCTGGGCGGGTTGGCGGCCATCACGCCCAGTACATCCAGAACCCGGCAACAATAGCCGAACTCATTGTCGTGCATCAGGGCCAGACCCAGGTGACGACGGTTGCCGAGGCTTAAATGCTTCATCAGGACGATCGCCGAATAGGGGCTAGCCAGGTAGTCGATGCTGGCTTTTTGGTGCCCCCACGCGCCGTATTCGCAAGAGAGGATTCCAGACAGGCGATTGTTCGAATACTCGCAAAGCAGGCTGGCGACTTCTTCCGGAGTGGAATCCCTGGCCAAGACCGCCGCGATGTCGATCACCGAGACGATGGCGGTCGGTACTCTGTAGGACAGGGCTTCCAGCTTCCCGGCCAACCGAGGCAGCACCAGTTCGGTCGATTTGGCCACGTTGGTGGCGGTGGGAACGATGGATACCGCGCAGGCCCGGCCGAGTTGCGAAGAAGGGTGGTAGCCGTCCAGGACTTTTTGGTCCGACAATTCCGGGTGGATCGTGACGATACGGGCGTAGTCGATGCCGATGTGGCGGTCGAGAATGTCGCAAATCGGCACCATGGCGTTGCCGGTGCAGGTGCTGGCGGAAACGACATGGTGACGCGCCGGATCGTAATCGTCTTGGTTGACTCCGTAAACCAGACTGAGGTCGCAACCCGCCACGTTCCAGGTGCAGAGGATTTTTTTGGCGACGCGCTGATCGAGCAAGGCTCGGAAGTCGCCGATCGCCGCGGTACCGGTGGCGTCGAACAACACGTCCAGGTCAAAGGGCCGCAGCATGCCGAAGCTGTCGTTCTCCGGCGGCCGACGGCGGCGATCGACGCGTTGATAGCGTATCCGCTGCTCGCCCAACAGCAAGTCGGTACCGTCGTGGTCGACCGCGAACGGCGGCCGGCCGTAGGTACTGTCGTGGGCGATCAGGTAAGCAACGTGGTCGATCGGCATCACGTCGCAGATCACACGTATGTCGAAGCGACCCGCGGGGTCGTTCAGAAAATTGTTGCGAAGCACACCGCCGCCGATGCGACCGAGTCCGACGATACCGATGCGTAAGCTCATCGTTCCGAACCTCCGGCGTCGTGCGCGAGGAAGAGGGCAAACGTCGGTCGCGCACTACGAGGTGTGATACTTGGATTCATGGCGGTGGCTTGATTGTTATTGTTGATATGCAAGCCAGATTGAAGCTAGAGCAAGCCGTCGATTTAGTCAAGCCGAAGGCCGGGCGGATAGTCGAAACCCGGTCGGGACGGGCCGGTTGCCGGAAATAGTTCCGGACCGGCCCTTGGCGTCATTTGGCGAAAGTTAGCCCGTCGGCGGCGCGATCGACCTTGACGGTGTCGCCGGGTAGGTAGCGCCCGGACAAAATTTCGTTGGCCAGTCGGTTTTCCAGCTGGCGTTGAATTGCCCGTTTCAGTGGCCGCGCGCCGTAAACCGGATCGAAGCCGGCTTCGCCGAGCAAATCCAGCGCGGTTTCGCTGATGTCCAGGTCAATATCCTTTTCGGCTAAACGGTTTCGCAGCAGGTCGATTTGAATTTTGCAGATCGCGCGAATTTGGCCCTGGCCGAGCGGATGGAACACCACGGCTTCATCGACTCGGTTGATGAATTCCGGCCGAAAATGCTGGCCGACGATGTCCATTACCGCGTCTTTCATGTCGCCGTAGTTCTCCTCGCCAGCTAGCTCTTGGATGACCTGCGAACCCAGGTTGGATGTCATCACCACCACGGTGTTTTTAAAATCCACCGTGCGGCCCTGACCATCGGTCAGGCGGCCATCGTCCAGTACCTGCAGCAGCACATTGAACACGTCGGCATGGGCTTTCTCGATTTCGTCGAGCAGAATTACCGAGTAAGGCTTGCGGCGCACCGCCTCGGTCAAATAGCCGCCTTCTTCGTAGCCGACATAGCCCGGCGGGGCGCCTATCAAGCGGGCCACCGAATGTTTCTCCATGAACTCGGACATGTCGATGCGGACCATCGCTTCTTCGGTGTCGAACATAAACTCGGCCAAGGCCTTGCACAATTCGGTTTTGCCGACGCCGGTCGGTCCCAAGAACAAAAAGGACCCGTTGGGCCGGTTCGGATCGGACAATCCTGCCCGCGAGCGGCGGATCGCGTTGCTGACCGCTTTCAGGGCTTCGGTCTGACCGATCACGCGTTTGGCCAATTCGTCTTCCATCCGCAATAGCTTTTCGCGCTCGCCTTCCATCATTTTCGAAACCGGAATGCCGGTCCATTTGGAGACAACCTCGGCGATTTCTTCTTCGGTGACCTTGCTGCGCAACAGCGTGGTCTCCTGCATTTCGGCTTGCGACGCCAGATCCAGTTCCTTTTCCAGTTTGGGAATGTCGCCGTACTGCAGTTCGGACATCCTCGCGTAATCTTGAGCGCGGCGGGCGGCTTCCAACTCCAGTCTGGCGTGTTCCAGTCTTTCCTTGATCGTGGCGGTGCCTTGCAGCGCGGCTTTTTCGGCTTTCCAGATTTCATCCAAATCGGAATATTCCTTTTCCAGTTCGCCGATCTCGTCCTGCAAGGTCTCCAGACGTTTTTTCGAGGCGGCGTCGGTTTCGTTTTTCAAGGCCTCGCGTTCGATCTTGAGCTGGATCAGGCGCCGGTCGAGTTTATCCATCGCTTCCGGTTTGGAATCCATTTCCATCCGAATCCGGCTGGCGGCTTCGTCGATCAAATCGATGGCCTTGTCCGGCAGTTGCCGGTCGGAAATGTAGCGGTGCGACAGCATCGCCGCCGCGACGATGGCCGGGTCGGTGATGTCGACGCTGTGGTGGATTTCGTAGCGTTCCTTCAAACCGCGCAAGATGGCGATGGTGTCTTCGACGTTGGGTTCGTCGACCAAGACTTTTTGGAATCGGCGTTCCAGCGCGGCGTCTTTTTCGATGTATTGGCGGTATTCGTCTAGCGTGGTGGCGCCGACGCAATGCAGTTCGCCGCGTGCCAGGGCCGGCTTGAGCATATTGCCTGCATCCATCGCGCCTTCGGCCTTGCCGGCGCCGACCATGGTGTGCAGTTCGTCGATGAACAGAATGACCTGGCCTTCGAGTTTGGCGATGTCGTTGAGCACCGCTTTCAGGCGTTCCTCGAATTCGCCCCGAAACTTGGCGCCGGCGATCAGCGCGGCCATGTCCAACGACAGCAATTGCTTACCTTTGATGCCTTCCGGCACTTCGCCGTTGACGATGCGCTGGGCTAGGCCTTCGACGATGGCCGTCTTACCGACGCCGGGTTCGCCGATCAGCACCGGGTTGTTTTTGGTACGGCGTTGTAGAACCTGGATGGTGCGGCGGATTTCGTCGTCGCGGCCGATCACTGGATCGAGTTTGCCTTGCTCGGCGCGTTCGGTCAGATTGATCGTGTATTTTTTCAGAGCCTGGCGTTGATCTTCGGCATTGGCGTCGTTAACGGCTTGGCCGCCGCGCAGATTTTCGACGGCTTTTTCGACGGCCGGCGCGGTTACGCCGGCGCGTTTCAGCAAGTTTTGTAGCGCGCCGCCGCCTTCCAGCGCCGCCAACAAGAACAATTCGCTGGAGATGTAGGCGTCTTTACGTTTTTGCGCCAATTTGTCGGTCAGGTTGAGCGTCCGCGACAGTTCGTTGGAAATTTGCACGTCGCCGCCCGCGCCGGAAACGCTGGCGAGCCGGTCGATTTCCTTCAGCAGATCGCCGCGAAACGTATTGACCTGCACGCCAATCTGTTGCAGCAAAGGTTTAATGCTGCCGCCTTCCTGGTCCAGCAAGGCCAGCATGACGTGCAGCGGTTCGATGAACTGATGATCCTTGCCCAAAGCCAAGCTTTGAGCGTCCCCGAGCGCTTGCTGGAATTTGCTGGTGAGTTTGTCCATACGCATGGTAGGTACCTCGATTGTAATGATGTTGCCGCTGAGATGGGGCGGTGGACGAGCGATTTCAAGCGGCTATATATTAAAAATCGCTAATATTTTGAATGGCCGGCCGGTGATGGCGGCGTGGTCGTGCTCAGTGGTCATGCCGAATAAATCACAGTACAATGCCGAGACTCGATTCGCCGAAATGACGTGGCTCGACGGGTGAAATCCGTGAGCGCGGCGGTTTGTTCGGGTAAATTTTGGTTTTAATTCGTAGGAGTTTTTGTATGGCAACAGGCACTGTAAAGTGGTTCAACAACACCAAAGGGTTTGGGTTTATCGAGCCTTCCGAAGGTAAGGAAGATGTTTTCGTCCACCATTCGGTGATCTTGGGCGAAGGGTTTAAGACTCTGTCCCCTGGGCAATCGGTGGAATTTGAAATTGAATCCGGTCCCAAAGGTCTGACTGCCGCCAACGTTCAGCCGAAATAATTCAGTTTCGGAAGAATCGAAACAGGCTCTTGTTCGCAAGGGCCTTTTTTTTGTCAATCGTTAATAGTCTATTTCAAAATCTCGAATTTTAACACAGTTATAATAAAGCTTCACTTCTCCCGGAGGACCGCATGGCCCGCGAATTTTCTACGTTAAGGCAGTTGGATATCCCCGTTAAGGTGTTGTTTACCGGTTATTTGACAACGGTCGCGGTGGGTTATCTGGTCGCGCTGATCCAGATTCTGTTTACGCACGGTTTGGCCGACGGCAAGTTCGGCTTGTCGATAGACGACATCGTTTACAGTTACTACGGGAATCGGTCCGGCACGATGCTGGAGACGAAATTGAACGGCTCGATGAAGGACAATGCCTCCGAGAAAGAGCGGTTCGCCATCATCCAATGGGTGCGGGACGGTGCCGACAAGGATGATTTTGTCGATGACGGTATCGATAAAATCATCGAGAGCCGCTGTGTGATGTGCCACAACAAAGAGGCTTCGCTGCCGGACTTTAGCGACTTCAACGTCTTAAAGGAATTGGCCAAGGAAGACGAAGGCGCCACGTTCACGTCGCTGACCAGGGTGTCGCATATCCACTTGTTCGGCATTAGCTTTATCTTTATGTTGGTCGGACTAATCTTTAGCTTTTCCGAGACCAGTACGCTGAAATACAAGTCGATCGCGATCGGCATGCCCTATGTGTTTCTGCTGGTGGATATTTTGTCGTGGTGGTTGACTAAGCTCAATCCGATGTTTGCCTGGCTGGTGATATTTGCCGGTGCCGGCATGGCCATCTCTTTTGGGTTTATGTGGTTGGTTTCGGTGTTGGAAATGTGGGCGTACAACCAAGTGTTTGTCGATAGCCAAGGCGAGCCCAAGCCGCAATGGAGTAGGATTGTCGAAGCCAAATTCAAGCAACTGGGTGGCGACCGCGCGGTGGAACGCGCGATGAGCGGGTTGATTCGGTTGGTCGGTTACGCTTGGCGGCTGTTCAATCAGCACGGCTTGCCGGTTTTACTGGACGTTTACAAAAAACTGTTCGATAGGTCCCGTAGCTGACTTTGTGATCGTCATTGGATAAACCACCGGAAATTCAAGTTTCCGCCTAGGCGGCCGCTATGACTAGCGGTATGATGCAAACTTGATTTGCAGGAGGTACGCCATGATTAGCAATGTACTGAATAGTGCCACCAACCTGATCAGCAACGCCCAGCAGAAAGCGGCCTCGGCCGCTCAAACCATCGCTACGTTGCCTGTCCAAAAAGACGAAGTCGGCGGCTCGCAAGATATCGCGCCGACCGAATTGTTTAAACCTATCGTCAGTTTGAAGGAAGCCGAGCTGGAGAATTCCGCAGGCGTCAAATTACTGAAGACCCACGAAAAAATGGTCGGGGCGCTCCTCGACGTCAAGGCCTAAAGGCTGACGCCGACATCGTAGCCCAGAGCTTCGATGTCGGCGGCAAAACTCGTCATTTCACTTAAATCGGCGCCTCTCAACTCACCTGCCTCCGGTTGCAACGACGGTCGGGCCAGACTGTACAACAGTATTTTCGCGATTTTAATGTTTCTGGATTTCAGTGCCGCCAGCAAGGCCAAATACGCGGCTTTTTCGGCGTCTGACCAAGCCTGTCGATAATGCAAAATACAGGTTTGCAATTTGGTTGGGCATAAATCGCTGGCGATTTGCAGATGTTCGATCAGCTTGGCTTGACTCAATTTGGCGTGGTTCAGCAAGTTTCGGCCAGCGCTAGTGGCACTGTCCAGCTTGAACCAAAGCTCGCCGCCGCAATTCGCCAATTCGGCCAGTCCGGCTTGGACAGGTTTTTGATGTACCAGACTGCCGTTGCTGATCAATACCAAGTTGCCGGTCGGCAATATGCCGCTTTCCAGGCCGATTTCCCCTATCAGGCGGATGGCTCGGTCGAAGGATTTTAGACTGGTCGGCTCGCCGTTGCCGGAAATCGCAATGTCCTTGACGACGCGCTGTTCGGCGGCGACATCGTAAGCATCGAAAAAGTCGCCACGTAACACCCACTCCAAAAAGCCCCGCAATTCCCGTTCGAGTACCTCGAAATCCAGGGTGGGCGCGGCCCCGCGTTTCAGGTTGGGGACTTGGCAATACACGCAACGCCAGTTGCAAGCGTTATTGGGGTTGAAGTTGATGCCTATCGATAGCCCGCCCGCCC
>NZ_LUUK01000199.1 GCF_001644025.1 Methylomonas koyamae | reverse complement strand
GCAAAGACGCGTTCGCGATATCGATTACCTATTTTAGGAGGCAGTATGGGCTTAAGCGTACCGCATTTGTTGGTGGTGCTGGCGATTGTTATGTTGGTGTTTGGCACTAAACGATTGCAAGGGGGCGGCGCTGATTTGGGCGAAGCAATCAAGGGCTTCCGCAAGGCTGTAAAAGAATCCGACAAAATAGAGGAACTAAACTAATCCTAAACGTACTAACATAACGGTATGAGCGGCTATACCCTGTCCGCGGTCAGCAAAGATATTCGACCCACGCTTTGCACCGGACACAGCCGCCATGCAGGGATGACGCGTCATCCTCCAATCCGAATGGTTGGTTCGAAAGTTATGGAATCGTCTGCCGAGCGGCGGCGAGTAGCGAACGGTTCCGGCTTCGACCAGGCTAAAAGGGTGCCACGAATAAGTGTTTCGGCAGGCTGTCACGTACGGAAAGCGCTTTTCCGTTCGTAACGCGCTTGGCGAATTCGGAAAGAAAACGACTTATTCAAAGCACCTTCACTCGCGGCAGTCAAAACGCTAGTGTTCGCAGCCATAGGATTGGACTTTCGGCTGAGTTTCGCATTCGCTTTTGCTGTTTTGAGATTGCGCGACTGTCGCCGAAAGCGCCGGTTTTCTCTTTAGAGGGTAGGCCGGAATGACGTGTTCGATGGCTTGATATTCATCACACTCAACTACGCCGACAACATTTGCCATGAACAATATTCAAACCCCCAAAATGCCGGGTTATCCGGAGAGTTTAATCATGACCGTCAAGGGATCGATGGCGATCTGCGACGCCGCCACCTCCGGTAGACTTAACCGGGCGGTATTGACCAAGCATACGCTGGCACCGACCGTGGCGGCCTGGCCGTTTCGCCTCGATAGCGTTACACACGACCAACCTCGCGCCGATATCCGGGTCAGCAGCGCAACCGGTACGGCTGCCACTGGCTTTCCGTTAGTGCTGAAGTTGACGATTTCCGAGCTCGACGGCGATGGCAACATCGCCCCACTACCGGGCGCCTGCGTCGATCTGTGGCATAGCGATGGCGACGGCCATTATTCCGGGATGACCAATCCGGGCGGAGCGAATCTGGCCGACGAGGACTTCTTGCGGGGTTACCAGGCAACCGATCATTGCGGCGAGGCCAAGTTTTTCAGCGTCTATCCCGGCTGGCACGACCCGGAGACCGCTCATATCCAGGTGAGGATTCGCGACTACGTGCACGGCTGGTTCAGTTTCGACCGGGCGACTCGACTGGTATTCGACGAACACTCGATCGACAAAATCCATACCGTGATTTCGCAGTTTTTTCCGGCAGGTTTGACCAAGAACGGCGAGCCGATCGAAGACATGATCGACGACCACGCCGGCATGGCGCTTGTCGACGAAATCGCCAATCATCCGGCCGACCGCTTCATGCTGAAAATAGCTCCCGGCGCCCGCTTCGTCAGCGCATCGGTCCATCTGGTGATCGCTCGCGGCGAAACGCTGGCCGAGTTGAGCCGGACGGCCTTGGCCGAATCCTGATTCTTAGCCGTTCCAATACCGAACCGCCGGCGCATTTCGCGCCGGCAGCGCCGGTCATATCGCTACCCGACCCCATCTCGCGCTATCATGCCCCCGCCGCGAGTCGGCTCGAAATAATAATAACGATAAAGCCGCCCAACCGGAAAGACCGGGGAACGAGCGGTGCACTGGGGGAGCGCATGAATTCAAATCCCGGCCGGAATATCCCGGCTTATCGCCAACTCAAACGCTTGCGGACCGCGTTGGCGGTGGCGCAGGGCGTGCGCTTGCAGGCCAGATTGGCGCAGGAACTGGAAGCCACGGTGTCGCACGACCAGACCAAGCGGGTGACCTATCTAACCAGCCTGTTCACCCGGATACACCGGGAAATGTTCAGCGACTGGAAGGAACAGGTGACGGTACACCACCGGCCGGGCACGATGCCGGAAGCCGATTGCCGCACGCGATTTCGGATCGCGATTGAAAGCTTGGTGCTCGACGGCGACGACAATCTCGAAACCGCCTTGTTCGACAACAACGGTTTCGTGGTGTGCAGCGCCGATATCGCCGACCGGCTCGCCAAGCTGTATCAAGCCTTGCGCGGCATTCGGCCCTACGGCTACGGCAACCGGATCACGCTGGATTTTTTCATCACCGCGCTCGGCAATTTACCGGCCTTCAAGGCGGTCTACGAACAGGGCATCGATTTTCGCCGACTGAGCTGCGACGACGCTCGCGCCTTGCACGATCCGGCCGCCGATCACGCCGCGTTGCGTCGGGCTTTCGAGCACGCGCTGGACCCGGCGCGCACCCAAAGCCTGAGCAATCAGGCCAACCGCTACGGCAAGTGGCCGGAGAATAAGTATTTCCTGCAAGGCTTGCCGTTTTTGTCCTATACCACGGCGGACGGCGTCAAATGCCTGGTGACCGTGACCGGCGGTCTGGTGCCCTTGCACAGTATCCGGGCCGAGGAATTCATCACCGGTCAGCATTTCGTCGACAATCCGCTCGGCGTGTCCGAGTACATTCTCGGCTATTTGCCGGGTACCGAGGACTTGCGCCAGCCCGGCAAGACCGAGATCGACGCGATTCCAATCCGCGCCGACGGCGTGGCGCCGCTGTTTTGCCTGGACATCAACATCCTGACATCGCTAAGGCCGCCCAGCCACGCCGAGCTGTTGGACTTGTTGAAGCAATGCGCCGGCGAGCAGGCCAGTTTGTTTACGCTGGCCGGCAACGAGCCGTTGAAAAACAAGATGCTGGCCGCCAGCCACGGCGAAAACCGCTTGATGCGCACCGTGGAGATCGCCTATCAGCGGCTGACCAAAATCGACGGGATTTTATCGGCTATCCTCGAGGCGATTTTCGCCGGCAAGGCGCCGGTCGGACGGCCGACCTTGTTCATGTGCATGGGTGGTGCCGGCGCGGGCAAAACGGCGGTCGAGGAAATCGCCAAGGCCCAATGCGGCGACAATTTCGTCATCGCCTCGCTCGACGAATTTCGTAAACTCAGCGACTTGTACCGCTTGCTGACCGCCGCCGACCACCACAGCGACGACTATGTCTACGTCGAACCCTTCGCCAACCGCTTGCGCGATTTGGTGGCCGAGCAAGCTCGCTTGCGGCGCATCAACATCCTCTACGACGGCACCGCCATCCCTTATCAGCCGCGCTATTCGACAATCGTTCAGCAATACCACGCCGCCGGCTTCAACACCCGGATCGCGGCGGTCGATGCATTTTTGGTGAAGCCGGCCGGCCGCGAGCAGGAGTTGTCGCGGGCCGGGGTGATCGGCAGCGTCACGGCCCGCTTCGAAACCACCGGCCGCGCCCTGCCCTGGGTGGTGACGATAGACAAACACATCCGCTCCCCGCACGCCTTTTTGCTGGCCTTGGCCGATACCGCGCTGGACAAGTTGGCGCTGTTCGCCAACGACGGCGAGCGCGACCGCCATTATCTGGTCGCGGAAAGTTTCGTGTGCGGCGACGACGAGGTGCGGGCGATGCAGCGTCACCAGCTCAACGGTAGTCTGGCCCTACATTGGCGGACGTTGGTCTGCCAGCGGCCCGATTCGGTGTTGAAAAATCTGGCCGCCGACAACGCCGCTTTGGACGCGTTAATCGCCCGCAACCCGGCGCTGAACGAGGACAACGTCGGCTATCTGATCTACGCCGGCAGCGAGACCAACCGGGTACTGGCGATTTACCACCTGCGCCGCTTGGTGGATTTCGTGCAAAAGCGCCAACTCAACCCCAACGCCTCCGGCGAGGACGGCCTGCTGCACAAACCGGCGGCGCTGGCCTTCCACGTCGATCCGGCGGCCAGGGAATCTTGGATTACCCGTTTGCAGGGCAGCGTGGAATAAGCCGGACCCGGCCTGGCGGTCGCGGGACGGGGTGGGCAAGGCTTTTAGAGTTGCGGACAAGGCTCTAAGCCAGTCGCGGCTGGAAGTTAAGGCTTTTTGCCTCGCGGCCTCGGCTTTCAGCTTTGACAGACCAACTGTTTGGCTCACGCTTTAGGCAAAACAGGCCCAGCCGCACGGCTGTTAGCGGCTCGCGCAAGCCGAAAAGCCTTCAGCGAGAGCGTATTTGCCTAATCCGCAAGCCATGAAAGGATTGATGTCCAGCCTATTTGCCTTGCGCTTACGGCAAAATGCGTTGCAAGCCAGGCTTTTTGCGGTGAGCCTCCGGCTCACAGGCTGGCGGCGGAGCCGTTTTATGGCATCGTAAACTCTGAAAATTGATGACATTCGGAGAATCGAGGATCGGTCAAGAGGCTGACCGTCACTGTCACCATCGCCATCCAATTTCAACAGATTCGGCTGCCTGTGGCCCAGTTGACTGGCAGGTATTTGGCGAGCAAAATGAAATCATTACTAGGTTGCTACCGGCTATAACCAGTCAAGATTGGGTGTGGCACATAATCCAGTTAAGGGTGTGCACCGCGTACCATTCTGTAAATGCTGAACTAATAAAATCAAAAGAATACGCGGCGAGTATCCTTTAGCCTGATGAAGTTAAAATAAAGTCAAATGAGTATTGGAACAGGCACATTATGAACGAGCAAGTCGAGAGCCGAATCACCCATAACCCACTGCAATGCGGCGGCAAACCTTGTATTCGCGGCATGAGGATAAGGGTCAGCGACATCTTGCAGATGCTGGCGGAAGGCATCAGTAATGAGACCATTCTGCTCGACTACCCGGATCTAGAACTCGCTGACATCCAAGCCTGCCTGCTCTACGCAGCCCGACGAGCCAATCTTGAACGACTGGTTGCATGATCTTTTGGGTTGACGCCCAACTACCGCCAAATTTGGCCGATTGGCTGCGCTGGACATTCAAAGTTGAAGCCTATGCCCTAAGAACTGGGGTTGCGTGATGCCAACGATCTAGAGATTTTCGAGCGCGCCCGGCAAGAGGGTATCGTTTTAATCAGTAAGGACAGTGATTTCGTCGAGCTAATACTGCGGCAGAAACCACCGCCACAATTACTTTGGGTTACCTGCGGTAATACTACCAACCAACGGTTGCAAGCATTGTTCTACGAAGTTTTTCCACAAGCCCTGCAATTATTGGCTGAAGGTCATATGGTTGTGGAATTAGCCGATAAGTCGTGATGTTAAGCTTGTTTTATCAATGCTGGTTATCGGCCATTTGCGACATCAAGTATTTCAGCGGATGGCGGCTACAAGCCATAAAGCTGTCTTTCTACATTGAGTTAGGTTGTTGAGTGTAGTGAGTTTACGAACCGCACCAATCGCGACGATGCGGTGCTCGTTGTTTACCGCATCCTACGGCCCTGCGAATTTTGGAGGGGTCTATTTTTTGGGTGAAGTCATCAAATGCAGATCTTTTGAAGTGAGTGCGGTCGACGCTATAAATCAAATTGATGATTTAACGAAGCGGTATATTTGAAAAATGAATTTTCTGACCAGCATTTTCGCAGCCAGCATCCTCAAGCAGCTTTTTAAAAGCATCAAATAATACTGATTGGTGCGAATTGGGTCCTATTATGACTCTGTCAATCAACTCCGGCACGGTTGCACCTGTAAAACTATGTTCCGGTATATTTATTAGAGGAAATTTGTAAACTTCTTGTGGCGTTCCGTTAATAGACTCAATACTTGCGCCAATATATACAGATTTATTTATATCCGGCGTATAAAAAACACGCCACTCTCGTTCTTCCAGAAATCCCGGATGCTTTAAGCATAACGCATAAGTTTTAAATATATCGAATAAGTACCCTTTTACAGACTCTTTTCCCAAACTTGAAATAAAGCCAGATTCATTTTTTATACGATCTGCCAATCCTGAAAACTCGCTCATGAATTCATTTGAGCCATAGTATAAGACTGGCCGAGAATATGTATGAAACACATCTGTTTCCGCAAAAAAAGGGGATGGATTCAATATTAACGCTACAGATTGCTTTCCTCCGTAAGCTCGCCACATTGAGAGTCGACCGTATTTATCCTCGCTAGGCGTGTGTTCACAAACACATGCAATGAAGGTTCTAGTCTGAAAATTACGACTCCATCCATCAAAAAGATTGGCAAGTTCATCGGTAAGCGCTTAACAACAAATC
>NZ_LUUK01000198.1 GCF_001644025.1 Methylomonas koyamae | reverse complement strand
TCGAAAATCCGCGCGGCGCGAATCAACAAGGCTTGATCGGCGCCGGCGTTCGGCGCCGTCAATGCGAGGGTCAACGCTGTCGCTAGCGAAGCAGGGCGTATGAAAAATCCGGTGGTTGCGGTCATCGAATCAGGTTGTGGTGGTTATTACGGTTGAATCCAGGCATCGACGGATATCCGGCTCGACGGGCGGGAACGCGCTGAAGGGCGGCGAGCGGCCGCCCTTGCCGACTTAGCGATCAAAAGCTGGCGGCGATGCCGACTTGGCCCCAGATGCCCGGCATTTCATAGCCGGGACGATAGACGTAGCGTTTGTCGAACAAGTTTTCGACGCTGACGAACACTTCGCCCTTTTTGCCCAGCTCGGAGATGGGCAGCGCCAGCCGAGTATTGGCGACCGTGAACGCTTCGACGCGCTGGGTGTTCACGTCGCTGATGTTACGGCTACGATTCAGCGCCCAGGTCCGCGATTGGTATTGTAAATCGAAGGAGAAGCGCAACGGTCCGATCGGGCCGTTGATGCCGGCGGTGACCGCTTGCTCCGGCGTGTAGGGTAAGTTTTCGATGCTCGGGTTCAGCAAGGTTAAGCCGGCGAACAAGCTCCAGTCGGCGATCAATTCCTGTTTGATCGAGGCTTCCAAGCCGCGCATCCAATAGGCGCCATAGTTCAGATAAGCGCCTTGGCTGACGTCGAACACGTAGCGGTTTTTGACGTTGTCGATAAAAAAGCTTAAATCGATTTGGGTGGACTTGAAAGGCGATGCCTTCAAGCCGACTTCGGCGTGATCGACGCTTTCCGGCGCCAAGCCTTGCCAGCCTTGCGGCGAGAAGCTGAAGAACGGCACGTTAGCCAGCGCGCCGGAATTGGCGGCGGCGTCGATGCCCGGATAATTGACGCCGTTGGATACGTTGCCGAACAAGGTCAAGTTCTCGGAGACCAACGACAAGCCGGCATGCGGCGAAACCTTGGAGGCATAGTGGCTGTGGTCGTAAAAGCGCACGCCGACCGAAGGTACCAAGGTCCATTCCTTGTTCAGCACCAGATCGTGGCTAAGTGCGACGTAAGGCGTGGTCAGTCGGAAGGTTGGCGTCGTGAACTGATAAATTTGCTCGTCCGAACCCGGAATCAAGTTATTGATCTTGCCGTTCAGCCATTCGTTGTCGATGCCGGCCAGCAATGTAGCGCCCTGCCAAGGCGAAAATTGCTCCTTCCAGCGGAAGCCGTCCATGCTGTATTGCGACAACAAATTGGAGCGGGCGCGCGGCGCGGACGCGAATGCCGCGCCGGTCCAGCCGGCCCAGTAAACCCCCTGGTTCAGCCAATTGCCGTCGCCGCCGTTATGGTACAGCGTGAATTTGCCCTGCCAACTGCCGTGCTGATGGCTGAGGCTGGCGGCCACCATGCCGGCCACGGTGTCGTATTCGCCGATCGGCGGTGTCACCCCGTATTGACCGGGATCGCCGGCGCGGTTGTCGGCGTATAAAAAGGTCACGTCCGAGCGCCAGTTGGCGTTGAATTGATAGCCGGCCTTGCCCAGTACATTGCGCAATTCGCCGTAGCCGTTTTGGCGGTTGCCGTCCGACTTGGCGTAGCCTTGCGCCACCGAAAAGTCGAAGTCGCCGTATTTGCCCTGTACGTCGGCCTGTTCGATGATGGTGCCGAAAAAACCGCCCGACAAACGACCGCTACCGTGCAATCCGTCTTCGACCGCAGTCTTGGTCCGCAGATTGATCGAACCGAAGTTGTTGCCGTTGATATGCGGCTGCGGGCCTTTATAGACCGTGATCGAATGCATGCCGTTGACCGGCAGCAAATCCAGCAAGGGGTGGTTCCAGGTCGCCATATACATCGGGATGTCGTCGATGTAGGTCTTGATCTCGCTACCGGGACGGCCGGCGCCTTGGCCGCGGATTGCCACCGCGCCGCCCTGATCGCCGCCGAACGCGCCGACCGGGTTGTAGCGCGAAATCTGCACGCCCGGCGTGCGCTTTAGCGCAGAAGCCAGGTCGACGGCGTTCTGGTCGCGAATCTGGTCTTCGGTAGTGACCGCCGACACGTTGGAAAACTCGTCGACATGATTCTCTTCGATGATGGGGTCGGCGATGACCTCGGTGCCGGTTAATTCCTCTGGCTTCTGATCGGCGATTGTCGCCGTGCTGATTAGCGATTGGCTAAGTGCTAAAAACAGGGTTTTGCGAAGAATGGCGGGAGTAGGCATGGCGTGTTCCAAACAAAAAACAAGCTCCCAATATATTCGGCAAATTGAAATCTATTTTATGCAAAACGGCTTTTTTTATATTAAAAACGAACTCTTTAATTAAGCCGGGATATGGCGCGATTTAAATAATAAATTGAGTTATATAACATAGATATTAATATGTTCCTCGCTGCATTGGGTGAATTTCTCGGCGAGCTCGGGTCGTGGACGCAATGGCGTATAAATTGCTTTTGCTCGGAATTAGCCCACTGTGCAATTGCCTTATGAACCGCAACGCCCACTCTTCCGCTTGCTGGCGTATCGATAGCCAGGATTTGCCGGCCGATTTTTCGGCGGAGGACAACTGCGCGCTCAGCCGATTGCCGGACAATCTCGGGCTAGGCGTCTCCAGCGTTTATTCCTTGGCGCCCGCGTTGAATTACATCGAAACCCGCTACCGGCCCAGCCGCGATCTTGCGGTTTGGGCGCGTACCGACGCGGCGGAGCCGCGCATGGTGGTGACTTTGGCGCTGGAAGGGCAGTCGCGCTATACCCCCACGCAGGGCGAAAGTATTGTCTTTCGCGAAGGTTATACGTCGGTGACGATTTTTAACGCCTCCGAAGGCGTCAGGGAATACGCGGCGGATCAAGTGGTCACCCAATTGCGTTTCGCGGTTAACATGCCTTGGTTGGCTCAGGCCTTCGGCGCGGACAAGCTGCCGACCTTGTTCGAGCCGGCCGCTCGTACCCGGCAAGTCAGCTTCAGGCCGATTTCGAGCGCCGGCCTGACCGCGGCGCAGGCCTTATTGCGTTGCCCGGTGTCTTCGCCCGCCAAATCCATGTTTCGGCACGGTCAGGCTTTGGCGATACTCGCGGCCGAATTGGATCATTTGTTTGGCGAAGCCCCAGACGTTGGGGGAGGGGGCCACCGCGATCGGGAAATCGCCCATCAGGCGCGTGATATTTTGTACGCCGAATTTGTCGATCCGCCGACCGTCGAGGAGCTGGCGCGTCGGCTAGCCACCAATCCCTGCAAGCTCAAGCAATTGTTCCATCGCTATTTCGAAACGACGCCCTACGGCATGTTACTGGAGATTCGGATGCGCGAAGCGCACCGTTTGCTGGAGGCGGGCCGTCAGCCCATCGGCTTGATTGCGGAGTTGGTCGGCTATCACCACGCCAGTAATTTCAGTACCGCTTTCACTCGCTATTTCGGTTATCCGCCCAAACGCATCGCCAGACGCGATTAAGGTTTCACCACAGCAAGTCGTCGGGGATTTGATACGCGGCGTAAGGATCGTCCTCCGCCGGCAAGTCCTGAGTGGCTTGGTTCAAAACCACGATAGGGCCGGCGTCTCTGGTCTGTATTTTTCGGGCGACCTCGGCCGGCACGATCTCGTAGCGATTGTCCGCGCGGACAATGCCGGCCCGGCCGTTCACCAGAGCCGTCCGCACTTTGTCGGAGACATACACCGACTTCACCTTGCCGTCGTCGGTAAAGTTGTACGCCACGCCGTCCGCTTGTTGAGCGATACGGTTCATTTCGACGATTTGTCTGATCTGGGCGGCCAGCGCTTTTTGTTCTTCGGCCATTTTACGTTGGCGGTTCAGTTCCCGATCGCGCTCGATTTGCTGTTGCCGTTGCTGTTCGGCGCTCAGCTTGATCTCGTCGACGATTTCCACGCCGTTGTTGCGTTTCAGTTTGTCTTGCTTGCGTTTCTCGGCCTTCACCTCGCGAGCCTTGGCGTCGTTGGCCAGGCCGGATTTCAGCAGTTGGGCTTGCAGCGGATTGAGTTGCGGTTTTTTCATCGTGTCAGGCGTCTTCGTTAATTAAATCCGGCGGCATCAGGTATCGCTCGCCGTCGCTCGACTCGCCGCGGAAGTCGTCCTGCCAAGCCGGAGCGTTTCGATAGTTGTCGCGTTTGTCTTTTTTCCGATATACAGCCGATAACAGCCTCCCGGAGATAGGCGTACATCCTAAGTCGCCGGCTTGGTCGAGGGGCAAGCATACCAGACTGTCACCGTCCCAGCAGCTTGCCGCTGGCATAACGCTGCCACCAGGAAATCGGCTTGGTCAACGGAGTAGGGCAGCGATCGTAGCCTTGATATTCGATGCCGCGAAACACGTCGCCGCGCAACCATAGGTAGGCGGCCGGCGCGCTTTGTTGCAGGCGTTCCGGAATCAGTATGTATTGGGCGACCAGTTCCGCCAGTTTTTCCTGGACGTTGCCGTCGTAACGGCCGTCGTTGACCTCGGCCAGAAATTCGAAGGCTTCGAACCATTTCGACGGCCACAGCGCCAATTTGGCGTCGGCGATGATTTTTAGGGTTTGTGCGTCGTTGGAAATCTTGCGGTATTTATAAAAAAAATACAGATCGTCCTCGCCGTTCCAGAAATGAAAATTATCGATGGTATGGGCGATTTCGTGGACCACGATAGGCAATCGAAAATCCACCAGATATTCTACGCCGATGTCGCGGTAGACCGAGCCTTCCTTGCCGTTGTCGAAGGCCTTGACCGTGAATACGATCAGATTCTGGCCGCTGAACACTTGCGCCACCGTTTGCGAACGAAAGCCAATGCCCGGCACCAAGGTCAAGGGATGGGTGTGGTCGGCTTGCCAGATGCTGGTGTCGTAATCTTCCTGGTAGGCGTCGCGGATCAAGGCTTGCATCGCCGCCGGCTGATCGGCGATTTCCTGTTCGAGTTTTTCGACAGGCTTGGCCTTGGTAATCGTGTGCCGCAAAAATGCCGGAATCTTACGGACGGCTTTCTCGAAAATCCGCAGATGATCGGCGCTAAACGGTTTGATCAAATAATTGGGATCTTCGGCGTGCTTGACGACAGTCTTGGTGTCGTAAAACAGCGCCAGCGCGCGCGCCGCCGCTTCGCGGTCGCCCCAGTACTTCTCCAACACGCACAAGTCGCCGCCGGGCTGGCCGGCGCAGGCCGCGCGGTAGTCGCTTAAATCGTCCAGACGTTCCGGGTTTTTGTGGTCGGTCAACACCGCCACGGCTTGGCCGCGCAAATCGGGATGTCCGGCTTCGTAAAACTGGATAGCCTCGGCCAGCCGGTCGATCGGCAGGAATTGTTGCTCGCTGGTCGCGCATAACAACTCGTTACCCTGCGACAGCGTGAAGAAACGGTTTTGAAACAGCGGCTGAGCGGCCAATGCGGCCGTGTGACAGCAACCGAGCCAGAGCAGAACGGGGAGGGTGGTTTTAGGTAAGCGGGCCAATCGCTGAATCGCTTACTTGTCCAGGCCCAGCGAGTCCCAGACTTGCTCCATCGTGCTCAACTCTTTGTAATTGGCGACCGGCGCGCCGTTGGGATAGTTCATTTGGTACACGCGTTCGGCGTCGGCGGCCAGATCGTCCATGCCGAGTTTCCGGTAGCCGTCCTGCATGATCTGCAGCGCGAACGGTACCGCCGGCGTGCGTTGGAATTCCTTGACGACGTGGTTGGCGCGATTGACCGCGGCGACGTAAGCCTTGCGGCGCATGTAAAAGTCGGCGACGTGGATTTCGTACATCGCCATGTTGTTGCGCAAGGCCACCATCCGCAGTTTGGCGTCATCGACATATTGACTGTTGGGAAAGCGGCGGATCAATTCCTGAAAATTATCGTAGGCATCCTTGGCGTTGCCGGGATCGCGCTGCGACGAATCGGTCGGCAAAAAGCGGTCGATGAAGCCGATCCCCCGGTTATAGTTGATCAGGCCTTTCAGATAATAGGCGTAATCGACATGCGGATTGCGCGGGTGTATCTTGATGAAGCGGTCCGCCGCCGCGATCGCCGCTTCCGGATCGTCGTTCTTGTAATAGGCGTAAGCGACGTTGAGCTGGGCCTGCGCGGCGTAATCGCCGAACGGATAACGGGCTTCCAGTGCCTCGTACAAGGTCACGGCTTTTTGGTAATTCTTGTTGTCCAGCGCTTCCTTGGCTTTTTCGTGGAAGGTTTTATCGTCCCAGCCGGCGTATTCTTCTTCCTGCGATTTATCCTTGTTACTCGAGAAGGCTTCCAGCGTCTCGCAGCCCGGCAGCGAACCGACCAGGGCGGCGACAAAAACGGTTTTTACTAAAAGAAGTCGCATGCGTTTATCAACACGTTGTAATATTGCAGGTTTTTTGCAGCTTTTGGCGGCCTAATGCCGCGAGTATAACTTAAAAACGACTATGACGATATTGACGGCTAGAGTTCCCGAAGAACTGGCGGGTATGCGCTTGGACCAGTGTCTGGCGGAGATTTTTCCGGATTACTCGCGCAGCAAATTGCAAACCTGGATCAAGGCCGGCAGGGTGCTGGTGGACGGCGAGGTGCTGAAGGGGCGGGAAAAGCTGGACGGCGGCGAGGAAGTCGAGCTGGATGCCGAAGCCGAGATCGTCATCGAAGACAACGCCGAAGACATTCCGTTGGACATCGTTCACGAAGACGACTCGTTGCTGATCGTCAACAAACCGGCGGGACTGGTCGTGCATCCGGCGGTCGGCAACTGGAGCGGCACGCTGGTCAACGCCTTGCTGCACCACGAACCTAACCTGGCCGTGCTGCCGCGTGCCGGCATCGTGCATCGCATCGACAAGGACACCAGCGGCTTGCTGATGATCGCCAAAACCTTGCAAGCCCATAACAGTCTGGTCGAGCAATTGCAGGAACGCAGCATAGAGCGCGAATATCTGGCGTTGGTAAAGGGTTGGATGACCGCCGGCGGCACCGTCGACGAACCGATCGGGCGTCATCCGGTCGAGCGCAAGCGCAACGCAGTGCGGCGCGACGGCAAGGAAGCGATCACGCATTACCGTCTCGAGCAACGCTTCAAGCGCCACACGTTGATTCGGGTCAAACTGGAAACCGGCCGCACCCATCAGATTCGGGTACACATGGCGCACATCAATTACCCGTTGGTCGGCGACCAAATTTACGGCGGGCGCTTCCAAATGCCGGCCGAATGCAATCCGGACTTGGCCGAAGCGCTGCGCCGCTTCAAGCGCCAAGCCTTGCACGCCGCCAAGCTAGGCCTGGAACATCCGGAAACCGGCGAGTATTGCGAATGGTCCGTGGCGATGCCGGACGATATGCAAAATCTGCTGAAGCTATTGGCCGAGAATGAGCTGGATCAAGCCTGATTGGCCGCTGCCGGTTGGAGTGCGCGCCGCCGTTACGCTGCGGAGCGGCGGGGTCAGTGTCGGCGGCTATGCCAGCCTAAATCCGGCCAGCCATGTCGGCGACGATCCGGGCGCGGTCGCCGCTAATCGCGCGATCATCCGCGATATGTTGGCCTTACCGGCCGAGCCGGTCTGGTTGCAACAGGTTCACGGCGTGGCCGTGGTCAAGGCCGATCAAGTCGATGGCGTGCCGGAAGCCGACGCCAGCTTCACCAAGCGTGCCGCCACCGTCTGCGCGGTGTTGACCGCCGACTGCCTGCCGGTGTTGTTTTGCGGCGACGGCGGCCGGGTCATCGCTGCCGCCCATGCCGGCTGGCGGGGGCTGCGGGCCGGCGTCGTCAAACAAACGCTGGCGGCGATGGACTGCTCGGACGTCACGGTTTGGCTGGGTCCGGCGATCGGGCCGGCGCATTTCGAGGTCGGCAACGACGTCCGCGACACCTTTTTAGCTGAAGACAACGGCAGCGCCGTGGCCTTTGCCGAATGCGGCACCGGCAAATGGTTGGCGGATATTTACCAACTGGCTCGCCGGCAACTGGCGGCGCTGGGCGTCGGCCGAGTCTACGGCGGCGACTATTGCACCTACGCCGATGCCGGCCGGTTTTATTCCTACCGCCGCGACGGCGCCGCGACCGGCCGGATGGCCAGTCTGATTTGGAGAGAAGTTTGAACACGCTGCTGTTGATCGTGATTTTTACCGCCATCGGCGGCGTGCTCAGCGTGTTGGCCGCCAGCGTGTTCTTGCTGTTGCCGGAACGCGCGCGTCAGCAAGTGCTGCCGCACGGCATCAGTTTCGCGATCGGCGCCCTGTTGACCGGCGCATTCTGCGGCCTGATTCCGCATGCTTTCGAGGACGTGGCGCGGCAAGACATTGCCGGATTGTCCGCCACCATTCTGGCCGGCATCCTCGGCTTTTTTACGTTGGAAAAGCTGTTGGTGTGGCGCCACTGTCATTCCCATGCCTGCGAAGCGCACGGCGAAGATTCGCACGACCACCACGAACACGGTCATCCGGCCGGCGAAGATCACGGCCGTCGGGTAGCCGGGATGTTCATCATCTTGGGCGACGGCATCCACAATTTCGTCGATGGGGTTTTGATCGGCGCGGCGTTTCTGACCGATCCCCAGTTGGGCATCGTCACCAGCCTGGCCGTGGCCGCTCACGAAATTCCCCAGGAAGTCGGCGACTTCGCCATCCTGCTGCACAGCGGCTACACTCGCCGCAAAGCCTTGTTCTACAACATGCTCGCCAGCCTGACTACCGTAATCGGCGGGATACTGGCTTATTTCAGCCTGGGCGATCTGCATCACATCCTGCCGTATTTCCTAACCCTGGCGGCCTCCAGTTTTATCTACATTGCGGTGGCCGATCTGATTCCGTCGCTGCATCGCAAGACCGACAGCAAGGCATCGCTGCAGCAAATCGGCTTCATCCTGGCCGGCGTGGTGTTGATTTTGACGATGCAAAACATCGCTCACCGCTACGAAGCGAAAATAGTCGCCCATCCGCTTGCAACGAGTTCGGAACGCGCGGATTAGCGGTCGAGCCGGTCGTTTTAAGCAGCTGGACTCAACGCAAACGCGGTTTTGTCCACCACCCGGCGCAACACGAAACTGGAATGCACGCCGCTGACGCCGGGAATGCCGGTGATGCGTTTCAGCAGCAACTCCTGGTAAGCGTCCAAGTCCTTGACCGCGACCTTGAGCTGGTAATCGGCGGCCTGGCCGGTAATCAGCAGGCATTCCATGACTTCCGGGATCTCGGCGACCGCCGCCTCGAAGGTGGCGAATCGCTCCGGGGTATGTCGGTCCATCGAAATCTGGACCAAGACGGTTAGACTCAAGCCCAAGGCCTTCGCGTCCAAAATCGCCCGGTAGCCTAGGATTAGCCCCGCTTCTTCCAGCACCCGCACCCGGCGCAGACACGGCGACGGCGATAGGCCGATGCGGTCGGCCAATTCCTGATTGCTGATCCGGCCATCGCTTTGCAGGATGGTCAATATTTGTCGGTCGTAACGATCTAATTCCATGAAATTCCGCTCAGCATTAAAAGTGCGCAATTAATTTAAATATATGAAACTAAATTGGCAATATTCCTCCAATTTATCGCTTAGTCAAGACTAACGACGCAATCGCCTGCGCGTCGGCTTGGCCTATCGTATCGCCAACCGAAACACAGGAGACCAGCGATGCTAAGCAACCCTTCTTTAAAGTACCGACCCTTCCCGCCGGTAGTCTTGCCGGACCGGCAATGGCCCAACTGCGTCATTACCCGGCCGCCGATTTGGATGAGCACCGATCTGCGCGACGGCAATCAGGCCTTGTTCGAGCCGATGAACGCGGAACGTAAACTCCGTTTGTTCGAGACCTTGTGCGGTATCGGCTTCAAGCAAATCGAAGTGGCGTTTCCGTCGGCGTCGCAGACCGATTTCGACTTCGTCCGCCAACTGATTACCGAAAACCGAATTCCCGACGACGTGACGATAGAAGTGCTCAGTCACGCCCGCGCGCCGTTGTTGCGCCGCACCGTCGAAAGCTTGCACGGCGCTCGCAGCGCCATCGTGCATATCGTTAACGCCACCTCGCAACCGTTCCGCGAGCTGGTATTGGGCATGAGCAAGGCCCAAGTGCTGGCGATGGCGGTCGATTCGGTTCACTTGGTCAAGGAGTTGACCGCCGCGCAACCCGACACCGACTGGCGCTTGCAATATAGCCTGGAGACCTTCACCGCGACCGAACTGGATTACGCGCTGGCGGTGGCCGACGCCGTCGTCGAAGCCTGGGGCGCGACGCCGGATAACCAGATCATTTTGAACCTGCCGTCTTCAGTGGAAAACGCAACGCCGAACGTCTACGCCGACCAGATCGAATGGATGCACCGCCGCATCGCCCGTCGCGACAGCGTGGTGCTGAGCGTGCATCCGCACAACGACCGAGGTACCGCGGTGGCCGCCGCCGAACTGGCCTTGATGGCCGGCGCCGAACGGGTCGAAGGCTGCTTGTTCGGCAACGGCGAGCGTACCGGCAACGTCGACTTGGTGACCTTGGCCTTGAATTTGTACACTCAGGGCATCGCGCCGGGCCTGGATTTTTCCGACATCGACGCCGTCGCGCGTAGTTTCGAAGCTTGTACCGGTTTGACGGTGCCGCCGCGCCAGCCTTACGCCGGCGACTTGGTGTTCACAGCGTTTTCCGGTTCGCATCAGGACGCGATCAACAAGGGCTTTGCCGCGCGAACGGCGGATGCTTACTGGAACGTGCCGTATCTGCCGTTCGATCCGGCCGACGTCGGCCG
>NZ_LUUK01000197.1 GCF_001644025.1 Methylomonas koyamae | reverse complement strand
CCTTCAAAGATCGCTTACGCCCTTAACATAAGCTACTCCTTGTGACGACAGTGAACGAACTTGTATTTCTTTCGGAATTGGGGATTCCCGCAATTCATCAACGACACCAATAGGCGTGTAGATTCCAGAAAAACAATCAGCGAGAAGCGACAGCGTATCTATCTTACTTAGAAAAATTATCGGGCTTGTGTTCAGTACGATTTTCACGAAACTACAGTTTTCCGATCATCTGAATATCTTCTAATGCACACTCATCCGCCACTACATAGCCTTGGTTGAAGTGCTCTAATAGCCGCGTTTTAAAAGCTTCAAAATCCAAACCTGCCATATGAGCCGCACTAGCAAAGCTAATTTTGTGGGCGTGGTACAAGCTTGCTGCGAGAAAGAACTCAGCAGCAGAATGACCGAGAGGTTGCAATATGTCATCGAATTCAGGTTGCAGATGGATATTCATTATGCTGATCCTGTTTTGAATAAGTTGAGAGCTGCGATTTTTAGTCTTGTATGCAGCGGAGCCCATCCTGCGATTCTACGCGAGTTTTGAGTAAATCGCTTTCTCCAGCGAAGACTGAATAAGCGTACTTGTCGCTGACATGTAACACAATGTTATTGTGCCTCTTGCTATCCCATTGATTTGATTGACTTTATTGTCGTTCCTCTCTACTCTATGTAACGAAATATTGCCATTAAAATAATGAGTTACATATATGAAAACTGTCAACGCTGCTTCAAAGACTGAAGTTGATCTCGTCCACACGATTTTGAACAGTCTTGGCGCGCAATGGGGAGAATCCGCCCTTGGGCCTAACGCTCATGCAACGGCTGCGTTGCCCCTGCAAATGAAAGCCAATGGTGTGGGAGCGGCTTCAGCCGCGATTGACAGCGCTCCGACACCGAATTGGGTAACCGCGTCCGGTGACTTTCATAGTAAAGATCTATCCGCCACGCGACGGCGGCGGCATTTTTTCCCGCAGTTTCAAGAAACGCCGGTAGCGCGCCAGCGGGATTTCGCCGGCTTCGGCGGCGGCGCGGACCGCGCAGTCCTTGTCGGTGACGTGCTTGCAATCGTTGAAGCGGCAACGGGCGATGTAGGGTTGAAATTCTCGATAGCCCCAGGCCAGTTGCGCCTCGGTCAATCCGGCCAAACCGAAAATGGCGACGCCGGGGCTGTCGATCAAATCGCCGCCGCCGGGCAAGTGGTAGAGCGTGGCGGCGGTGGTCGTGTGGCGGCCATGTTTGCTGATCGCCGAAATGGTATTGGTGCGTAGCGTCTTGTCCGGCAGCAGCGCGTTGGTCAACGACGACTTGCCGACCCCGGATTGACCTGCAAACAGGCTGGCGCGGTTTTGCAGCGTATGAGCCAGTTCGGAGATGCCGATTTGGCGGTTGGCGCTGACCGGGTGCAGCCGGTAGCCCAGCGTTGGGTAGTAGTGCAACTCGGCGTCGATGTCGGCCGGCAACGGCAGGTCGATCTTGTTCAGGATTAGGTCGGCGTCGATATTGCTGTTCTCGCAGACCGCCAGATATTGATCCAGCAACAGAAAATCGCAGGCCGGCTCGACCGCCAACACCACGTACACGCTGTCCAGATTGGCGGCCACCGGCCGACTTTCGTTGCCGCGCGCCGGACGAAACAGCGTGGAACGTCGCGGCAGGATCGCTTCGATGCGGCCTTGCTCCGGCGACGACAGCGTTAGTTTGACGCGGTCGCCGACGACGACGGTATCCAGTTTGCGCAGGGTTTGGCACAGGACGGGCGGCGTGGCGTCGTCCAACTCGACCGCGATGCCTTTGCCGAGATGGGCGACGACCAGGCCTTCCCGCTGTGCGCTCATCAAGCGGTTTGTATCTTTTCTTCGATATGGGCGATGCGGATCGCGGCCGGCGGATGGCTATAGTGGAAGGCCGAATACAGCGGGTCGGGCGTCAGCGTGCTGGCGTTTTCTTCGTACAGCTTGACCAGGCCGCTGATCAGCTTGCCGGCCTCGGCGTTGCGTGTCGCGAAATCGTCGGCTTCGAACTCGAATTTACGTTGAAAGAACGCGCTGATCGGTTGCATAAAGGTGGTGAATACCGGCGACACCAGCATAAACAAGAGTAAGGCTGCTGCATTGGAGTGAGTGCCTACGCCGAGTCCGTCGAAAAACCAGTCTTGGGTAATCAACCAGCCCAGAATCGCGAAGCTGATCAAGGTCATCAGCGACGAGGCGATCAGCATCTTGATCGTGTGCTTGCATTTGAAATGGCCGAGTTCGTGGGCCAGCACGGCTTCTAGTTCAGATTCGTCGAGGGACTTGACCAGCGTGTCGAAAAACACGATGCGCTTGTTATTGCCCAGGCCGGTGAAATAGGCGTTGCCGTGGCCGGAACGGCGCGAGCCGTCCATGATGAAAATGCCGTTGCTGTTGAAGCCGCAACGTTCCAGCAAGGTTTGAATGCGTTGCTTCAGTGAGCCGTCCTGCATCGGTTCGAACTTGTTGAACAAGGGTGCGATCAGGGTTGGGAACAGCCAGCTCATCAACAGCGAAAAACCCATCATGATGGCCCAGGCATACAGCCACCACAGGTCGCCGATACTGTCCATTACCCATAGAATCAACGCCAAGATCGGCAGACCGATGCCGAGCGTCAGCGCGATCGACAACAATTGATCCTTGACGAATTGCGGCAGGGTGTTCTTGTTGAAGCCGAATTTTTCTTCGATGACGAAGGTTTGATAGAGGCTGAACGGGATTTCGACGACGGTCATCAACAAAAAGACGCTGGCCATCGCCGCCAAGCTGGCTTGCAGCGGCGACAAATCGAAGGTCGCCCAAAAGTCGAATACCAGGCTGATGCCGCCGCCCAACGTCAGCGCCAGCAGAAACACGATGCCGACCACGCTGTCCAGGTCGCCCAGTTTGCTCTTTTCCACCGTATAGTCGGCGGCTTTTTGATGGGCGGCCAGCGATACCCGGTCGCGGAATGCCGCCGGCACTTGGTCGCGATGTTGCCGGACGTGGGCTTTCTGGCGCATTGCCAGCCAGAATTGGACGCCGTAAGACAGGACGAGGGCGACGAGAAATAGGACGGTAAAGGTGTTCATCAAGGCCGTGAGGTTGGGGGTTAACGATTAGCGGTACAGATTAGCTAATGCTACAATTTGCCGCAACTTTATAAATAATCTAGGGAATAGCCAATGGCTCAGGATGCAAACAATCTTATCTGGATAGACCTGGAAATGACAGGGTTGGATCCGGATAACGATTTGATCATCGAAATCGCAACCGTCGTTACCGATCCAAATTTAAACATCCTGGCCGAAGGCCCGGTGATAGCCGTGCATCAATCCGACGCGGCGTTGGCGGCGATGGACGACTGGAATCAACAGCATCACGGCCAATCCGGGCTGATTCAGCGGGTCAAGGATTCCCGCGTCGATGCCGCCGCCGCCGAAGCCGAAACGTTGGAGTTTTTGCGGCAATGGTTGCCGGAACGGGCCTCGCCGATGTGCGGAAACAGCATTTGCCAGGATCGGCGTTTTTTGTACCGCTATATGCCCCAGTTGGAAGCGTTTTTTCATTACCGCAACCTGGACGTATCCACCGTTAAAGAACTGGCGGCGCGTTGGGCGCCCAAGGTCAAGGACGGTTACAACAAGCAAGCCTCGCACAAGGCGCTGGACGACATTCTCGAGTCCATCGAGGAATTGCGGCATTATCGCGAGCACTTTTTTAAATTTTAATCCGCCCGCTTGAGTTTGCCTCGCCGAGCTAACGGTGGGGTTTGGCCCAATGATACGGAGTCAATAGATCGGCTTGCCGGGTAACCCGACAAGCCCCACGCCCTTTAATTTCAGGTACCACACAGCCATGCTAGACCCCCGTTTATTTAGAAGCGAACTGGAGACGGTTTGCCAGCAATTGCAACGCCGCGGCTTTCAATTCGATGCCGCCGCCTATCAAGCCCTGGAAGACCGCCGCAAGGACATTCAGGTCAAGACTCAGGATTTACAAAACGAACGCAACACCCGCTCGAAGGCCATCGGTCTAGCCAAGGCCAAGGGCGACGACATCCAGCCCTTGCTGGATCAAGTGGCCGATTTGGGCGACCAGCTCAAGGCCGCCGAAGCCGAATTGAACGACGTGCAAAACCAGTTAAACGCATTGATGGCCGGCATACCGAACATCCTCGACGCGGCGGTGCCGGAGGGCAAAAGCGATGCCGATAACCTGGAAGTCAGCCGTTGGGGCGAGCCGCGCCAGTTCGATTTTCAACCCAAGGACCACGTCGATCTGGGCGAGCCGTTGGGCATGAACTTCGAATGGGGCGCCAAGATCGCCAGTGCCCGTTTCGTCGTGCTGGCCGGCAAACTGGCGACATTGCAACGGGCCATCATTCAACTGATGTTGAATACCCACATCAACGAGCACGGCTACCAGGAAACCTATGTGCCGTTCCTGGCCAACGCCGACAGCCTGCGCGGCACCGGCCAGTTGCCGAAGTTCGAGGCCGATTTGTTCACGGTGCAAAACGAGCCGACCTTCTACCTGATTCCAACCGCCGAAGTGCCGGTCACCAACATCGTCCGCGACGCCATCGTCGAAGCCAAGCAGATGCCGCTGAAGTTCGTTTGCCATTCGCCCTGCTTCCGCAGCGAGGCTGGCGCTTACGGCAGCGACGTGCGCGGCATGATTCGTCAACACCAGTTCGAGAAGGTCGAGCTGGTGCAAATCGTGTCCGCCGAAACGTCCGCCCAGGCGCACGAGGAACTGACCGGCAACGCCGAGAAGATTTTGCAATTGCTGAATCTGCCTTACCGCAAAATGCTGCTGTGCGCCGGCGACACCGGTTTTTCGTCGGCCAAGACCTACGATCTGGAAGTCTGGTTGCCGGGACAGCAAAAATATCGGGAAATTTCGTCCTGCAGCAACTTCAAGGATTTCCAGGCCCGGCGCATGCAGGCGCGCTGGCGCAATCCAGAGACCGGCAAGCCGGAGTTGGTGCATACCTTGAACGGCTCGGGACTGGCGGCCGGCCGTACTTTGATCGCGGTCATCGAAAACTATCAAAACGCCGACGGCTCGATCACGGTACCGGAAGCCTTGCGGCCTTATATGGGCGGGCTCGCGGAAATTCGCTAAGCGATTAGGGCCGGACACCGTAAGCCGGGGTAGCGATCCAAGCGCTACCCCGGCTTTTTTATGCCCCTACTGGGATTGGCAAAATAGTTTTGAACCAAAACTAACCTGGAGTATCATCGCCGCCGGAGTTGCGGAGGGCTCTTTAGTTCTGCTCGGCTCCGACCATAATTTTAATAATTGACTGGGGTTAACATGAGCGAGAACAATCAAGTACAAGAGCCGTCGCTGTACGAGCGTCTGGGTGGCGAAGCCGCCGTCAACGCGGCGGTCGATGTGTTTTACGGTAAGGTGTTGGATGATTATCGAATTAACCGCTTCTTCGAAAAAACCGATATGGCTAAACAAGTCGAGCACTTGAAAGCCTTCATGACCGTGGCCTTCGGCGGTCCCAACCAGTATACCGGTCGCTCCTTGCGCGACGGCCATGCCAGATTGGTTCAAAAGGGTTTGAGTGACAGCCACTTCGACGCCGTGATGGAACACCTGGGCGCGACGATGCAGGAACTGAACGTGCCGGCCGAGTTAATCGGCGAAGCGGCCGCCTTGGTCGAAAGCGTTCGCGGCGAAGTCCTCGGCCGTTGACGGAACCGTGCCGCCATGCGCGCGGCTCGGCGCGTGGCGGCAATCCTGGGGATGGCTCATCCTCGGCGCTAGCTCGAGCCTTACAAATTTTCCGCCGCCCCCGTCCGGTTTTAGTATCCTAGCCGACCATTCCGTATTCGGTCGTCGTCATGTCGCTACATTCTCTTTACGCCACCGCGCCTAAGGCGCTGGAAGGCATCCTCGCCAACGAAATTCACGCCCTCGGCGGTCAAAACGTCAAGGAAAAACTGGCCGGCGTGGCCTTCGACGGCGATCTGGCGCTGGCTTACCGGGTGTGCTTGTGGTCGCGAGTGGCCAACCGGGTGTTTCTGCCGCTGAGCAGTTTCGAGGTCAAATCCCAGCAGGACCTGTACGACGGCGTCAAGCGCATCAATTGGTTCGAGCATATCCAGCCCGACGCCAGTCTGGCGGTATCCTTCAACGCCAAGAACAGTCAGGCGATCAACAACACCCACTTCGGCGCGCAAAAGGTCAAGGATGCCATCGTCGACCAGATGCGGGCCAAGTTCAACAAGCGCCCCAGCGTCGATACCGACCGGCCGTCGCTTCGCGTCAATGTTTATCTGCACAACGACCTGGCGCAACTCAGCCTGGACTTGTCCGGCGAAAGTTTGCACAAGCGCGGCTTCCGCGACGTCAGCATCGCCGCGCCGATCAAGGAAAACCTGGCGGCGGCGATTTTGTTGCGCGCCGGCTGGCCCAAGATTGCCGAGCAAGGCGGCAGTTTGCTCGATCCGATGTGCGGTTCGGGGACGATGTTGTTGGAAGGCGCTCTGATCGCCGCCGACATCGCGCCTGGCTTGCAGCGCGATTACTTTGGTTTTCTGGGCTGGAAAAAACACGATGCCGGTTTGTGGCAAAGCTTGCTCGACGAGGCCCGCCAACGCCGCGAAGCCGGAATAAACAAAATGCCGACCATCGTCGGTTTCGACCAGGACCGGCGCACGGTCGCCACGGCGGTGCAGCACGTCGAAAACGCCGGCTTGTCCGGCAAGATTCATATCGAAAAACGCGACATCGGCGATGCGGCTGCGGCGGAAAGCTGGCCGAAAGGTCTGATCGCCTGCAACCCGCCTTACGGCGAACGTTTGGGCGACGAAGCAGAAACCGCCGCGCTGTACCGGCGCTTCGGCGAGGTGTTGAAGCAGCGCTTCGCCGGCTGGCAGGCGGCGATGATCATCAGCGACCCCGAGCTGGGTTTTAGGTTGGGCATCCGTTCGCAGAAGCCGATCACGTTGTTCAACGGCGCGCTGGAGTGCAAATTGCTGCGGTTTAACATCGAGGAAAAAGCCTTCTTCGAGCCTAAGGCCAAGTCGCAACAGGAGCGGGCCGAATCGATCTGGCGCCGCGCCCAAGTCGAACAAGTCGACCCGCAAGCCGAGATGTTCGGCAACCGCTTGCGCAAGAATCTGAAGAAACTCGCCAAGTGGGCCAAGCAAAACCGGGTGAGTTGTTACCGCATGTACGACGCTGACCTGCCGGAATACGCGGTCGCGGTGGATGTTTACCAGGGAGAGCAGCTTTGGGTCAATGTGCAGGAATACGAATCGCCGAAAACCATCGATCCGGCCAAGGCCAATCAACGCCTGGCCGGGGCGATGGCGGAGATTCCGAAAGTACTGGAAATTCCGGCCAACCAGGTGTTTTTGAAAATCCGCCGCAAGCAAAAAGCCACCGACCAATACGAAAAGCTTGGCGAACAAGGCCATTTTCACGTGGTCGAGGAAGGCGGCTGCCAGCTCTGGGTTAACTTCGAAGATTATCTGGATACCGGCCTGTTTCTGGATCATCGGCCGATGCGCTTACGCATTCAGCAAGAAGCCAGGGGCAAGCGCTTTTTGAATCTGTTCGCCTACACCGGCAGCGCCACGGTGCATGCGGCGGTCGGCGGCGCGGCGGCGTCGGTCACGGTCGACATGTCCAATACCTATCTGGACTGGGCCAAGCGCAATTTCGAACTCAACGGCATCCGCGGCGACCACAAGCTGGTGCGCGCCGATTGCCCAAAATGGCTGGCCGAGCAGGCGGAGTTAAAAAGCAAGCCGCAATTCGACTTGATCTTTCTCGATCCGCCGACTTTTTCCAATTCCAAGAAAATGGACGACGCCTTCGACATTCAAAGCGACCATGTGATTTTGTTGAAAAACGCGTCCGCGTTGCTGGCGCCGGGCGGCGTGTTGTATTTCTCGACCAACTTCCGCCGCTTTAAACTCGACCGCGAGGCTTTAGCCGGTTTGAGCTTCGAAGACATTAGCGCGGCGACGATTCCCGAGGACTTCGCCCGAGACCAAAAAATTCATTATTGCTGGAGAATCACGCGATGAAGGATTGCCTGCACATCATCGTCAAGGGACGGGTACAGGGCGTGTATTTTCGCGCCTACACCCAAAAGCAAGCGGTCAAACTGAATCTGTCCGGTTTCGTCCGAAATCTGCCAGACGGCAGCGTCGAAATCGTCGCTTCCGGACACCCGGACGATTTGCAAAAGTTGGTGGCCTGGTGTCACAAAGGGCCGCTATTGGCCAAGGTTGCCGAGCTTGTCGTCAATGCCCATCAGCCCGACGAACATTGGCAAGCATTCGAGATTCGTTGATATTGAGCTGAATCAACCTCGAACGTCTAACGTTGATGACAGCACTCAGGCTACATTTGTCGGATCAGACGCGATGTGTCACACAAATCCTGTGCCAATTTCAGGCGGGCTATCATCTCTCAGGGTTTTACGAATTCGGTTGGCAAGGCTTGGTCGGCTAACGATTCAGCGAGAATCTGCGCTATGCTCGCTATCTGTATGTGGATGATCTGGTCGTCAAGGGTAAGCGGCAAAATCAGGGTATAGGCAAACGTTTCATTGAATATGTCAAACAGGCAGCCCAATTTGCAAACTGCAATAATCTGGTTCTGGATACCCGCTTATACATGCCGCTAGCACAACGACGCTATTACCGACAAGGCTTGTCGGCGAAGGGTATGCATTTTGTTGAACACCTAAATGGCGGATTTGTTGCCTAACCCCGCTGCGCCATAATCTATGTGTCTGTAAACTGGGTGCCGTATCGCTTCGCGAGGTGGGCTTCAAGCTGCATCGTTCTCGGCGTACTTTGGTTTCGTTTTGTGACGGCGGTTGGGTTGGGTAAGCGTGGATGGAATTCGGACGACCGGACGAACTCCAATGAATTTAAGTACCCTTTTGTCGGGTGATCACTGCTTGCTGAACGGCCGTTGCAATTTCATTGGCGATTTTTTCGTCGGTAACCGCGCGCGCTAACGTTACGCCGCCAATCAGCATTGCAAAGTTAGCCCACGCATTATCAATAGCCGCCTGATCGGTTGTTTGGGATGTACCCTCTGCCGCAAGTTTGACTATCTTTAGCAACTCCGACTCAAATGCAGCTCGTATCGCTTCTTCGGAACGACAGACTTCCGGAGTTACACTTTGAAGTATGCAACTGTCGCCCAGATCGCAGGTGCGTTTTGGACCCATGTAAAACGTTGCAAATTCTTCCCACCAGTTTTCGCCATATTTCTGCTGAAAAGTGCCGATCCCGGATTTCAAGTCCTCCATTCCGGCAATGATCGCCGCTTTAAACGCATCGGCTTTGGAGCTGAAGTGTCCGTAGAACGCCCCTGACGTCACGCCGGCTTCCTTTGCCAAGCCATCGACGCCGATGCCACTGTAGCCGCCTTTTCGAAAACAACGCCCGGCCGCCTCAATAATGCGCTGGCAGGTTTGTTGTTTTTGGTCTGCTGTATATCTCACGCGGGTAGATCCAATGCTATTTGGGATTGACATTGTATCAAATGGCCAGCATCGCCACCTTTGACAAGATAACGATCGTTATATAATATTGTATAGCGATCGTTATTTAATGTCCGTCGCGTAGCTTCCGCTACGCGTAACCCCAAACAACAGGAAACCGACATGCCGCTTACTCTTACGCTAACAGAAGGTGTCTTACCCGCGGGAACCGAAAGGCTCGCTTTTCGCAGAATTTGCGATTCGATGTTGAAATGGCACGGGCTATCCGGCAATAAGGTGATGACGCCCAATGTCGTTGGCGCTATCCATCTGCTACCCAAACATCAAACCTATTCAGGATTGCAAGAAACCGACATCGCCTTTATCGAATGGAAGGTGCCGTCATTTGCGTTTAACACACCTGAAATTCAGCAAGGACATATCGAAGAAGCCACCAACATTATTCATGAACTCTCGGGCGGCAGCCTGCCTAAACACCAAATTTGGGCTAATGTCGTCCATGCTGTTGATGGCGCCTGGGGAATCGCTGGTCAGGCGTTGACCAATAAACAGTTAGGCGAGGCACTTTCCACAGGTTAAATTTAGATCCATTCGCGGGTCGATTTCTCATCGCCCGCGAGTAGCTGTGTTTATTCACTCGGCAGGCGGCCCATGCCCAAAAGCCGCCCGCAAAGCTGCGAAAACATCACGTTAGCGTCTAGTAAACGCACATTGATAAAAGGAAGTGATATGTCAAACGGTTATACCTCGAAAGCTGTCGAAGTCATGACACCTAACATCGAACGCGATATCAAACGACGGCTGTTGCTGGCTGGGATGGTCGGTGCGGTAGGCGCATTCACCGCGACGCCGTTGTTCGCACAAATTACATCGCAGGGCAATACGACAGTCTCCAGCGACGGTATCGTTCGAACTATCCTGCAAAGTCATGAAGATAATGAAGGCAACGAATTTCGTTTGGTCATGACCACCTATCCTCCAGGAGTGGGCTTGCCAGTTCACCATCATCCCTCAGCCGGTTTCAATTACATTCTTGAGGGGATAGCGGAATCGCAGTACGTTGACGAGCCAATACTAACCTTCAGAGCAGGGGATAGCTACCAAGACAAGGCCAACGCTCAACACCTGATTTTTCGCAATGCCGACAGGATTAATCCGCTGAAATATTTAATCACTTATACCACCCAAAAAGGCCAACCATTTTTGATGGTTCCTTAATGCCAAAGCGCTTATTGGGCATTTGGGACATCACGTCACCGGAAATACGCTATGAATAAACAACGAAAAGGTTTGCAGGTCATTTCGATACTTTTGTTATTGCAAGCCAATGCGCATGCCGCGGGAAATAGTTATACGCTTCCGCTTACTTTAGCGGTCGAAGCTGCCAGCGAAACGGTACGCTCCTGCGAAGCTTTGGGATATAACGTTTCGGTGGCTTTTGTCGATATGTCCGGTCAGCCCAAAGTTCAGCTAAAAAGCGACAAGAGTACGCCGCATACCTTCGAGACAGCCTATCGAAAAGCCTACACTATCGTGACGTTTGGCCCCAACTATCATTTAGAAACCAGCGGTCAAGTGGCCGAACTAATGAGCAAAAACCCGGCATTTTATAATGCCGTACTCACTATCCCCAATGTCACGCCATTGCCCGGCGCATTAGCGATAAAAGTGCAAGGAAATATAATAGGTGCGATTGGGGTCAGCGGTGCACCGGGTGGCGATAAAGATGAAGCCTGTGCTCAAGCGGGTATTGACAAAATCAGCAGTAGATTGCCGGAATAATCGTTCTATTCAAAATGGGAGAATTACAGTTATTCTGCTTAGAGAGGCTTTTCTTTACAGCATACGATCGAGCATACGTCAAAAAGCAAAACATGTTGAGATTTAAAATTAAGCAGCTGCTAGAAAAGAAGGAATTCGATGATAATAGGCGAATCACAATTAATGAGCTTGCTGAATTCACAGACATCAATCGTATGAAATTATTAAGGAGCCTCTGATTAACTCAGTTTTTCAAGAAAAACCGATATGCAAGCCATTGATTCAATTGGAAGCTGAATTCGAGATGGCAAATTAATCAGAGGTTCCTAAACCATAGAGAATACAGCACCGTACAGACAATCTGGATAAACTTTGCGCTTATTTTCACTGCAGAATTGAAGATTTAGTTGAATATGTTTCTGAAGATCTTTTAACAGGCAGTCAAAACGTAAACCCTAAAGATTAAGGATGTTTGGTCGTTGAGGGCAAATGTCAAATTTGGGTGACGACAAATAACATCAATTTTAGCTGGCCACTGAATGGCCGCCTATGCCAAACCAGGGGAAAATGGCAGTTTGGGGAAGATGTCAAAATGGCGCGCCCGAGAGGATTCGAACCTCTGGCCTCAGCCTCCGGAGGGCTGCGCTCTATCCAGCTGAGCTACGGGCGCAATGGGATTTGCGGTCTTACGATACAGTCTGTTCGGTCAAACGGTTTTGACCGTTTCCCTAGAAACCTAAATCCGGCTGACTGTTTCTTCCGGAGGGCTGGGCTCTATCCATCTGAGCTACGGGCGTGTATTGCAGAGCTGCTTATTATAAAAGCAATTGCGGCTAAAGTCATGGCCGATCGCGTTAATCTTGGTTTTTCGCGGATTTGGCTTTTGACAATAGCTGCTTCTGGCGTTGCAAGCGCTCGGCCTTTTCGGCTTCCAGTTTTGTCAGGCGTTGTTGTTTGGCGAGATGGCGCAGCCTGGCGCGGTCGGCGTCGGTCTCGGTCCAAGTGAGGTTGGGCGCGGGAACCATGGCAATGCAGGCGACCGGACACGGCGCGATGCACAATTCGCAGCCGGTACACAGATCGGCAATGATGGTATGCATGTGTTTGGAGGCGCCTAGAATGGCGTCGGTCGGACAAGGCGGCAGGCATTTGGTGCAGCCGATGCACGCGTCTTCGTCGATGATCGCAAGTAGGCGCGGCCGTTCAATGCCGTAGGCGGGATTCAGCGGCTTGGCCGCGATGCCCAGCAACTCGGCCAATTTGGCGATACCGGCATCGCCGCCGGGCGGACAGCGGTCGATGTCGGCTTCGCCGCGAGCGATCGCTTCGGCGTAAGGCAGACAGCCGTTAAAACCGCATTTTCGGCACTGAGTCTGCGGCAGCAAGGCGTCGATACTGTCGGCCAGCATGCTCGGTTCCGTTTTA
Organism: Methylomonas koyamae; assembly: GCF_001644025.1. GTDB lineage: Bacteria > Pseudomonadota > Gammaproteobacteria > Methylococcales > Methylomonadaceae > Methylomonas > Methylomonas koyamae_A. The sequence continues at coordinate 62,530 of NZ_LUUK01000197.1, read as the reverse complement.
TTTGACGCGCATGCCGGGTTGGGCGCCGGCATCCGGCGACAGTACGAAAATGTCCTTGCCGCCTGGGCCGGCCGCCAGCATCATGCCTTCCGAGGTACCGAAGCGCATTTTGCGGGGTTTCAGATTGGCGACGACGACGGTCAGCTTGCCTTCCAAATCGTCCGGCGCGTAGGCCGACTTCACGCCGGCAAAGATGTTGCGGGTGTGGTCGCCGAGATCGACGGTCAACTGCAGCAGTTTTTCGGCGCCTTCCACCGCTTCGGCCTTGACGATACGGGCGATGCGCAAGTCGATTTTGGCGAAGTCCTCGATTTCGATGGCTTCGGCGATCGGCTCCAGCTTTTGGTTTTCGGCGGGTTTGGCGGCTTCGCCGACGGTCTTGGCGGGCTTGGCCTTGACCGACGGAGTCTTCTCCAGGTTGTCCTTGGAGGCTTCGACGATCGCGGCGATTTTGTCGGCCTCGACTCGGGTCATTAATGGCGTGAACGCGTTGATGGCGTGGTCGGTCAGCGGCTGGGCGTCGGCCGGCCAGCCTTGCGGCGGGATGTTCAAGAAGGCTTCGGCGTTGGCGGCCAGCGTCGGTATCACCGGGCGCAGATAAACCACCAGCAAGCGGAACAAGTTCAGGCCCATGCTGCAAACGTCGTGCAACTCGGCGTCGCGGCCGTCTTCCTTGGCGATCAGCCAGGGCTTTTTTTCGTCGATGTATTGGTTGGCCTTGTCGGCCAGGGCCATGATTTCGCGCATCGCCTTGCCGAATTCGCGGCTTTCGTAAAGGTCGGCAATGGCTTGATGGGCGGCGACGAATTGGCCGAACAATTCCGGTTCGGCGCAGGCGGCGGATAGCCGGTTTTCAAAGCGTTTGGCGATAAATCCGGCGCAGCGGCTGGCGATGTTGACCACTTTGCCAACCAGGTCGGCATTGACCCGGAGCGTGAAATCGTCGAAGTTCAAGTCGATGTCGTCGACGCCGGCGCTGAGTTTGGCGGCGAAGTAATAGCGCAAGTATTCCGGGTTCAGATGGTCCAGATAGGTACGGGCCTTGATGAAGGTGCCGCGCGATTTGGACATTTTCTCACCGTTGACCGTTAAAAAGCCGTGGGCGAAGATCGCGCTCGGCGTGCGGAAGCCGGCGCCGTGCAGCATGGCCGGCCAGAATAGCGCGTGGAAATAAATGATGTCCTTGCCGATGAAGTGGTACAACTCGGCGTCGCTGTCCGGGCTCCAAAAGTCATCGTAAATTAAACCGGTACGCTCGCATAAGCGCCGGCAACTGGCCATGTAACCGATCGGCGCATCCAGCCAGACGTAAAAATATTTGCCGGGCGCGTCCGGGATTTCGAAACCGAAATACGGGGCGTCGCGGGAAATGTCCCATTGTTGCAAGCCGTTTTGCAGCCATTCGGCCATTTTGTTGCTGACTTCCGCTTGCAAGTGGCCGGCGGTGGTCCAGTCTTTCAGCATTTCGGCGAAGTGGCCGAGTTCGAAGAAATAGTGCTCCGAGTCTTTTTCGATCGGTTGTTCGCCGGACACGACCGACACCGCGTTTTTCAATTCGGTTGGCGAGTAGGTGGCGCCGCAAGCTTCGCAGTTGTCGCCGTATTGGTCGGGCGCGCCGCATTTGGGGCATTCTCCCTTGATGAAGCGGTCCGGCAGAAACATGTTTTTAACCGGGTCGTAAGCTTGAGTGATGCTGCGGCTGCTGATATGGCCGCCCTCGCGTAGTCTGAGGTAAATCAGTTCGGCGCAGGCCTTGTTTTCGGGCGAATGGGTGCTGTGGTACTGGTCGAACGCCACGCCGAAGGCGTCGAAGTCGGCGCGGTGTTCTTGCTCGACGCCGGCGATCAGTTGTTCCGGCGTAATGCCTTCCTTGTCGGCGCGCAGCATGATCGGTGTGCCGTGGGTGTCGTCGGCGCAGACGTAGTAGCATTCGTGGCCGCGTTGTTTTTGAAAACGCACCCAAATGTCGGTCTGAAGGTATTCGACCAGATGGCCGAGGTGGATCGGGCCGTTGGCGTAGGGCAAGGCGCTGGTGACAAGGATTTTTCGTTTCGACATGGCGGTAAAACGGCCGGAAAAAGGAGCCGGCGATTATGGCATAAATCGCCTGGGCTTTCATTGCAAGGCGCGACAAGCCGGCGGCGGGCAAGGGTTCTTGGGCAACGTCGGGCAGTAGGGTACAATCGCCGCCAAGCTCGACGCTTCGGCGACGCCGGGGTGCCGATCGGGATTTTTCCGCGTGGGGCTTGCCCGATTTCAAATCACAATAAAAGAGGCTACATCATGAAAAAAACCTTGTTCTTGGCCATCGCGCTAATGTCCGGTTCCGTAATGGCGGCGACCGATCACTATCTGTTGCGCGACGGTAACCACGTTCAGCATTTGAAGATTAATACGGTCGGTAACGATACCAATGTCACCGTGGATGTGGATTTCGAACCGAATCCCGACGAGGCCGGCAAGCACGCATGTTCTGCTCTAATTTCTGGCGAAGCTAAAGTCATTGCCGAAAACGAGTTGGTTTTGAAAAAGCATATCGAGGGCGAGGCGCGTTCGTGCTCGGTAAAAGTACATTTGACCCCAAACGGCGCCAAGCTGGAGCAATCCGAAGAATGTACTTATTTTGCGGCCGGGATTTGTAAATTCGCTAGCGACGGCAAGGAGTTGTTGAAAATCAAATAAGCCAGTCCGCTTCGCGGCGCGATCGGCAAGGTCCGTGCGCCGCTACTCGCGGGCTAATCTCAAGACAGTCGGCTAGGGGCTTTGCTATGCTGACTGATCCGATGCTTTAATTGAATTATGTTATTTGCCGCTATATTCGGACAGATTGTCGCGCGGCAATCCGCCACATTTTTAACGCTAGAATTTTTTGTTAGATTACCGGTGTCCCGCCAATACGGGATTCCAAATTTCCGGTAACAGATAGCGAAGGAGTCTTTATGAAAAACGCCAACAAATTTATAGCTGCCGCCGCGATTGCGGTACTCGGGGGAGCCGCGATCCTGAATGTAACCAATGCTAGTTCCGAGGTTAACGAAGACAAGGCGGCTACCGAGGGTAAATCCGTTGCTTGGTATGTGGCCAATATCAAGGAAGCGAAGGCGCAAAACCAAACCTGCCACGATAATCCTAACCTTCAAGCCAGCGCGGATTGCGTGAATTCGCTGCACGCTTTGCAAATCAGCTTCAAGGGCGGAAACTAATTTCTCTGCCGGCGTTTTCTCTGCCAGCCGGGCGGTAGCCTTACCGTCCGGTTTTTTGTGTTCCAACTCTCAATTTTCACTTTCGCCGATCTGGATTGGCGTTTCTGTCTTTCGTTCTTGCAAGCCGTCTGCCCGGCGGTTCGGCTTTCCGTTGTTCCGTAATGATTAACCCGCTCCGGTGAGTTCCGTCCTTGGGCCCAGTCCTGAGAGTGCTTAATTTCTGCTAAATTACCGGTCAAACTTAGGGAAATAAGGTTACCGGCATGTTCAAGCAAACTCAAAATCAGGTCAATATCTCCGCCGTGCTTGGCGAATACACCATTCCTCCACTGAAAGACATGTTGATTTTGGGGCGCGATTCGCCAATCGGCTGTATCGCGATGCGCCGCGCCATTGAATTATTGGTGAAAGCGCCGTTCGAGCATATCGAGTGCGACGACGAAATCATCAGCGATATCTTGGTCCGAAAAAGCCTGTTGAACCGGGCTTCGCGCGAGGCATTGATCGAGTTTGTGATAGGTCAGGTTAAGCCGCTGATGAGCATCGACGAGATTTTGCACGCCGATTTGGACGTCTCGGTGCGCTTGAGCGCCAAGGTATGAAGGAATTGACGGTAAAGGCCTGTCTTTGGCCCGATGTGGTTAGGGTCCGGGAAGAAGACCGGCCAAAGGGGCGGGCGAATGGCAGTACCGTGTACGCGGTATTTCGCGATGGCGAACTTAGTGCCGATTTTTGCGGCGTGGCTACCCACCATGACATTTCCCTGCACCCTGGCTGGATTTTTGCCGACTTGGTCGAGCATCGCAAGCTCGCGGCCGTGCCGGTCGGTGCCGGTATCCGTACCGCGTTGAAAACCATGCGGAAGCATGGCATGGAAGTGTTGGCCGTGATGAGCCGCGACGAGTTTGTCGGCGTCGTGACCCGGGAAAGCATTTTGCAGGCCTTGCTGGAACGCGATCGGCAGTTGTTACTCGAAAGCGTGCGTTTGCGGGACATCGCCGAGGAAAACCATCGCCAGACCGTGATTTGGGTCGAGCGCTTGGCCGCCCTCAACGAGGCCGCCAGAAGCTTGTTGGGGGTGTTGGCTCGGACGTCGATAGAAACCGAATTGCTGCAAGCCGGGCTCGATGCCTTGCGTAAGCTGTTGGACGCCGATTTTGGGGCGATTGGTATCGTCGATGAGCACGGCGGGATGGCTGAATTCATTTATTCCGGAATCAGCGAGGCTCAGGCCAAGCAAATCGGCGAGCTGCCGCAAGGCAAGGGTTTGTTGGGCGTCGTGATCGAAGAGGATATTTCGCTGCGCTTGAGCGATATGCGCTCCGATCCGCGTAGCATCGGATTTCCGCCGCATCATCCGCCGATGAAATCGCTGTTAGCGGTGCCGATTTCCCGGCACGGTCGGGTGTACGGGCGGATCTATTTGTGCGACAAAGTCGGCGGCGAGGCGTTTAGCGCCAACGACGAGGAGTTGGCGGCCAGTTTCGCGCATTCGTTATCGTTGGTGATCGACAACGCCAGGGAGATGGAAGAGGTCAAGCGGGCTCGCCAGCGCCTGGATTACATGGCGCATTTCGATGCGCTGACCGATCTACCCAATCGCACGCTGCTGACCGACCGCGCCTTGCAATTCATCGCGCGGGCGCAGCGCAAACGCGAGGTGGTGGCTTTTTTGTTTCTCGATCTGGACAATTTCAAGACTATCAACGATTCGTTCGGCCATACCGTTGGCGACGAATTGCTCAGAGAGGTGGCCAAGCGCATCGCCTCGTGCTTGCGTGAAGGCGACACGCCGGCACGCATGGGGGGCGACGAATTCATTATCATGTTGCCCGGCATCAAGGACAGCCTGGATGCCGCCAAGGTGGCGGTCAAGATTTTGGGGCTACTGAATGAACCCTTTGTCATTAACCAACACCAGATTTATTCGCGGGCCAGCATCGGCATCAGCGTGTTTCCGGAGAACTCGGGCAATCTGGACGAACTGCTGGCGCAGGCCGATTCCGCGCTGTACCACGCCAAAAAGCTCGGCAAGAACAACTATCAGTTTTTTACGTCGGAAATGAACAGTACCGCGCAGCGGTATCTGCAGCTTGAGCATCATTTGCGTTGCGCGCTCGGTCAGGGCGAGCTGTCGCTGTACTACCAGCCGCAAGTGCAAATCGATAGCCGGGCGGTAATCGGCATGGAGGCGCTGTTGCGCTGGCATAGTCCGACCTTGGGCATGGTGATGCCGGATCAGTTTATCGGTTTGGCCGAGGAAACCGGGTTGATCGTGCCGATAGGCGAATGGGTGTTGCGGACCGCTTGCGAACAGGCCCAGTGCTGGCGCGAGACAGGTACGCCGGTGCGCGTCGCCGTCAATCTATCCGGTCGGCAGTTCCAGGATTTTCAACATCAACGCGGCTTGTTGGACGTGGTTGCGACCGTGTTGGCCGAAACCGGCTTGCCGGCTGAATTATTGGAGTTGGAAATCACCGAAAGCATCATGATGCGCGATGTGGACACCACGTTAGCCACTCTGCAAGGCTTAAAGCGCTTGGGCGTGCGGATCTCGGTGGACGATTTCGGTACCGGTTATTCGTCGCTGAGCTATTTAAAGCGGTTTCCGCTCGACACGTTGAAAATCGACAAGGCCTTTGTAAAGGACGTTTCCACCGACGACAGCGACCGGGCGATCGTGGCCGCGATTACCGCGATGGCCGGCCAGTTGAAATTGGAGTTGGTCGCGGAGGGCATAGAGGACTTGGAGCAGTTGGTCTTCCTGTCCGGACAGCGTTGCAATTACGGCCAAGGCTATTACTTCAGCAAGCCGGTGCCGGTGGAGCAAGCCACCGCGTTGCTGAAGCCGGGGGCCTTGTCGGAATGACGGCGGCTTAGTTTGCCGAAGGTGCTTGCGGCATCGCGTCGATATCGAAGTTCTGTTTGATGCGTTTTGCCGCCGCCCTGGCTTCGGACTTGGTTTTGAAAGGCCCGGCCAAGACGCGGTAATTGCCGTTGCTGGCAATCTTGCGGGCCGGGATCGGCGGGCCTTGGTGATTGAGCATGGCCGCCAGCTTTTGCGCTTCGGTTTCGCTCTGGAACACATCGGCGATGATCGTCGACCAGGCGTCGGCGTCCAGTTCGCCGATTTCCGGTTGGCCGAACAGTCGTTCCGGATGTTCGAGCTGCGGCGCGGCGGCGCTTAGTTCGGCAAGGTTCGGACTGTTGACGAGTACTGGTGTCGGCACGCCGTCGGCGCGCTTGAGCGTGGCTTCCACCTTGGGCCAATCCAGTGTGGCTTGCCGTTCCGCGGCGAGCTGCTTCAATTTGCCGCGCAGGTCTTTTTCCAGTTGCTTGCGTTGCTTTTCCCATTTATCCAACGGTTGGTGGGCCTCCAGATACAGCGTGTCTCCCGCCCAGGCGGCTAAGAAGGGTTGGTGGACGATGCGTACTGGTGTGCCTATGTCGACTTGCTTGAACAGGTTTTCCACGTCCTCCGGGTAGAGCTGTACGCAGCCGTGGCTGACTTGCATGCCGATCCCGTAGGGCTTGTTGGTTCCGTGTATCAAATAGCCCTTAAAGCCCAGCGGCATTGCGTAATAGCCGAGAGGATTGTCCGGGCCGGAGCGGATGACTTTGGGGAGAGGGTCGCCCAGCGCCTGGTGTTCGCGTTGGATCGATTCCGGCACGGTCCAGGCCGGATTGGCTTTCTTGGCGACGATTTGCGTCTGACCCAGCGGTGTATTCCAGCCTTCTCGTCCGATGCCGACCGGATAGGTCAAGACCGATCGGGTGTTCGGAAAGTAAAACATGCGCATGTTGGCCAGGTTCAATACGATGCCTTGGCGCGGCGCGTCGGGGATTATGAATTGCAAGGGCAGCAATATCGTGCTGTCGTTCTGTAAGCTCCAGGGATCCAGGCCGGGATTGGCGAGGGTAATGTCGTTGTATCCCAGGCCGTAATGGCGAGCAATGTCCGAGAGCGTATCGTTTTCCCGGCTGGAGAGAGTGGCCAGGCCTCCGACGATGTTCAAGTCGGCGGAGAGGCTGAATTGGTGAGTCTCGACGACTTCGTTGGGTTTGACCGTCCAGGTGACTTTTTCCGATTGTGGCTCGGAAAAGAAGGCTAAGGTTTGGCAGCCGCTTAGCAACGACGCCAGTATCAGCGCGAATGGTATAAGCAACGGAGAGTGGACCGGGGAATGGCGGATAGGCGGACGGGTTAAGGCGATCATGACGGTGACGGGACTGGGGCGTCGGATGGTTGTTTCCGCCCGGAGAGTAGCGCGTTTGACGCGGCCTGGCAAGAAAGCCCGTGGATTTGGTTGTCCGGGTTTCTTGGCTTCCCGGAAGATGGTATCTTCCCCCACTATTTTGCTTGGTTATTGGCTTATTGTAGGAGTTGTGAATGGCTATTGAAAAAGCGGCTGTCGAAAATATATTGAAAAATTTCATTGACCCGAATGTCGAGACCGATTTGGTGTCGGCTAAGGCCGTCAAGAAGATTACGGTGGACGGCGACGCGGTCAGCGTCGTCGTCGAAGTGGGCTATCCGGCCAAGAGTTACGTTGGCGAGCTGCGCGCCGAGTTGGAGCAACGCTTGCGCGCGTTGCCGGGGCTTGGGAAGCTGGAGGTCGAAGTGTCCTTCAAGATTGTGTCGCACGCCGTGCAAAAGACCTTGAAGCCCTTGCCGAATGTGAAAAATATTATCGCGGTGGCGTCGGGCAAGGGAGGCGTCGGTAAATCGACGACCTCGGTGAATCTCGCCTTGGCGTTGGCGGCCGAAGGCGCTCAGGTCGGTATTTTGGATGCCGATATATACGGCCCCAGCATTCCTACCATGCTGGGTTTGTCCGGTCAGCCGGACAGCGAGGACGGCAAGATATTGCAACCCAAGTTGTCTTTCGGCGTCCAGACCATGTCGATCGGTTATCTGGTCGATCCCGATCAACCGATGATTTGGCGCGGCCCGATGGTAACCGGCGCTCTGCAGCAGTTGTTGGGGCAGACGCAGTGGCACGACATCGATTATTTGATCATCGATTTGCCGCCGGGTACCGGCGACATTCAATTGACGCTGGCTCAGCAGATTCCGGTCAGCGGCGCGGTCATCGTGACCACGCCGCAAGACATTGCGTTGATAGACGCTCAGCGTGGCTTGGGCATGTTCGAAAAGGTCAACGTTCCGATACTGGGATTGGTCGAAAACATGAGTCTGCATATTTGCAGCAACTGCGGTCACGAAGAGGCTATTTTCGGTCAAGGCGGCGGCGTGGCGATGGCCGCCAAAAACGGGGTGGATCTGTTGGGTGCGTTACCGTTGGATATTAAAATCCGGGAGTTTGCCGACAGTGGCCGACCGACGGTAGTTGCCGATCCGGACGGGCGGCCGGCGCAAATCTACAAGGCCATCGCCCGCAAAATGGCCGCGAAACTGGCGCTGAGAGCCAAGGATTTCAGCGGCCGATTCCCGAATATCGTGATTCAGAATACTTGATCCGGAGCTCGGGCCGGCTAGACCAGTACTAGATTGTCCCGGTGGATGAGTTCGTCGTCATCGGCATAGCCCAGCAAGGCCTCGAACTCGCTGCTGGGTTTGCCGGCGATTTTGGCGGCATCGTCGGCGCCGTAGTTGATCAGGCCGCGGGCAATTTCCTGGCCGTGGGCGTCCAGGCAAGATACCAAGTCGCCGCGTTGGAATGAGCCACTCACCGTCTTGACACCGACGGCCAGCAAACTTTTGCCGGCGGCTTTCAGAATTTTGACGGCGCCGTCGTCCAGCGTAACGCTGCCTTTGAGCTGCAATTGCCCGGCCAGCCATTGCTTGCGGGCCGCCAGCGGGGCGATGTTCGGTATCATATAGGTGCCGAGCGCTTCGCCGGCAAACACGCGATTGACGACTTGCTCCAGCTTGCCAGAGACGATGACGGTGGCGGCGCCGGATCTGGCCGCCAACCGGGCGGCGCGAACCTTGGTGAACATGCCGCCGCGTCCTAGGCCGCTAATGCTACCGCCGGCCACTTCGTCGAGCAGGCTTTCGTTGACGCTGATTTCGGAAATCAATTGGGCGGCGGGATTCAGGCTGGGATTGGCGTCGAACAGACCAAGCTGGTCGGTCAATAGCAATAGCAAATCGGCTTCGACCAGATTGGCGACCAGCGCGCCCAGGGTGTCGTTGTCGCCGAAACGGATCTCTTCGGTGGCCACCGCGTCGTTTTCGTTGATGACCGGAACAACGCCGAAATCCAACAGGGTTAGCAAGGTGCTGCGGGCATTGAGGTAACGTTGCCGGTCGGATAGGTCGTCGTGGGTCAGCAAGACCTGGGCCGCCAGCAGGCCGTGAGTCTGGAATTCGTCTTCGAAGCGGCGCACCAGGCCCATCTGGCCGACCGAGGCGGCGGCTTGCAGTTCGTGCAGCGTTTTCGGACGGGTTTTTAATTTCAGGCGGCTCATGCCTTCCGCCACCGATCCTGACGAGACCAATACCACGTCGACATCGTGTTTGCGCAGCGCCGCCATTTGCTCGACCCAGCCGGCGATCGCGGGCTTGTTTAGGCCGCGGCCGCCGTCGGTCAGCAGCGAGCTGCCGATTTTGACGACGACGCGTTTAGCTTTAGAGAAATCAGACCGGCTCATCGGCGATGGGCTCCAGCGAATTGCGTTGCGCTTCCAGAAAATCCATGATCGCGTACATCAGTTCTTGGGTGCCCTGGTTTTTCAGCGCGGAAATCTTGTATACCGGGCCATCCCAGTCCAGTTCGTCGAGGATGGCTTGACAGTGGGCGTCGAGCTCGTCGTCCGGGACGTTGTCGATTTTGTTCAGTACCAGCCAGCGCGGCTTTTCGGCCAGTTCGTCGCTCCATTTTTCGACTTCGGCAATGATTTTCCGGGCGGCGGAAACCGGTGTTTCGTCGCTCTGGTAGGGGGCAATGTCGAGGATGTGCAGCAGCAGGCCGGTACGCGACAAGTGCTTTAGAAACTGCAGGCCTAGCCCGGCGCCCTCGGCCGCGCCTTCGATGACGCCCGGAATATCGGCGATCACGAAGCTGCGCATGTCGTCGACCCGAACGACGCCCAAATTGGGATGTAGCGTCGTGAACGGATAGTCGGCTACTTTCGGGCGCGCCGACGAGACGGCCCGAATCAGGCTGGATTTGCCGGCATTGGGCATGCCGAGCAGGCCCACGTCGGCAATCACCATCAATTCCAGACGCAGCATGCGGTGTTCGCCCGGCGTCCCCTTGCTGGTTTGCTGAGGCGCGCGGTTGATGCTGCTTTTGAAGCGGGTGTTCCCCAAGCCGTGAAAGCCGCCCTTGGCAACCAGAAGTTGTTGGCCGGGCTTGGTTAGGTCGCCGATTTTCTCGCCGGTGTCGGCTTCGTAAACGATCGTGCCGGGCGGTACCGGGACGAAGCAATCATCGCCTTTTTTACCCGTGCAGTCGCGGCTGCCGCCGTTTTGGCCGCGTTGGGCGCGGTGCACCGAGTGATAGCGAAAGTCCACCAGGGTGTTAACGTTCTCCGTGGCCACCAGATAAACGCTGCCGCCGTCGCCGCCGTCGCCGCCGTCGGGGCCGCCCAACGGAATATATTTTTCTCGGCGGAACGACGCCTTGCCGTTGCCGCCGTCGCCTGCTTCCACGCGGATTTCCGCTTCGTCAACAAATCTCATAATGTACCGGTATAAACAAAAAAGCCCCGCTAAACAACGAGGCTTTTCCTTTCAGTGGTGCCTTGCAGCACTGCTGGCGATGTTACGCTGCTGCGATGCTAACGTATTTGCGGTTTTTCGGGCCTTTTTCTTCAAAAACCACTTTGCCGTCCGCGGTCGCGAACAAGGTGTGGTCTTTACCGATGCCGACATTGGTGCCAGGGTGAAATTGAGTGCCGCGTTGGCGAACCAGAATGTTGCCCGCTTTAACCACTTGGCCGCCAAAACGTTTGACGCCCAGGCGTTGTGCATTGGAATCGCGACCGTTGCGGGTACTACCGCCTGCCTTCTTGTGAGCCATGATCTAACCTCTGTGAATGTTATGCGGAAATACCAGTGATCTGGACTTCCGTGTAATATTGACGATGCCCCTGTTTTTTCATGTGGTGCTTGCGTCTTCTGAATTTGATGATACGGACTTTTTTGTGGCGACCTTGAGAAACCACGGTTGCGGTGACCTTTCCGCCTTCAACGTAAGGCTGACCAACTTTTACAGAGTCGCCTGATTGAACCATCAATACCTTGTCGAACTCCACGCTGTCGCCCGCGCCTAGTTCCAGTTTTTCGATTTTTAAGGTAGTACCTTCTGCGACACGGTACTGTTTGCCACCTGTTTGAATTACCGCATACATCGGCGTAAGCTCCATCAAGCATAAACTGTTAATAGTGAACAGCGGATTATATGTTTGGAGGCAAGTTACGTCAAACAAAAAATGCTTTTAGCACTAACGGTTTAAAGCCATGTTCGGACTGGTACTATTGACACTATTCGGTATTATTCATAGCATGACCGGCTAACCAGACAAAATTTGCCGTAGTGATCAGCGTTCAGACTCTTTCCATGATAGCCACAGATTCAGCGCCGACTAGCGGTGCCATAGATTTTGATTCGATCAAAAATTTGACCAGCGAGGAGTCTCAAGCTGTCGACCGCTTAATTTTGCAAGAATTAAGTTCGGATGTCGTCCTGATCAATCAAATCGGGCATTACATCATAGGTAACGGCGGTAAGCGTTTGCGGCCTATGTTGTTGTTGTTGGCCGCGAAGGCGTTGGGCGAGGTTGGCGATCATCACTTGACACTGGCGGCGGTCATCGAATTTATCCATACCGCGACGCTATTGCATGACGACGTTGTCGACGAATCGGCGATGCGACGCGGCAAGGAGTCCGCCAACGCGGTCTGGGGTAATGCCGCCAGCGTTTTGGTCGGGGATTATCTGTATTCGAGTGCGTTCGAAATGATGGTCCGCACCAACAACATGCGGGTGATGGACATCATGTCCAAAACTACCACGGCTATCGCCGAGGGCGAAGTGTTGCAACTGTTGAATTGCAACAATCCCGAAACCAGCGAAGCTAAATATCTCGAAGTGATTGCCCGCAAAACCGCGATCCTGTTCAGCACGGCGACTCGGTTGGCGGCGGTGGTTTCGGCCGCCGACGCTGTCGTCGAAAACGGCTTGGCGGTCTATGGGCAACAATTGGGCGTGGCATTTCAATTGATCGACGATGCACTGGACTACAAGGCTAACAGTGAGGAACTGGGTAAAAACCTGGGCGACGATTTGGCGGAGGGTAAACCGACCTTGCCGCTGATCTACGCAATTCAACATGGCGACGAGCGTCAGGCCAAAGTGGTGGTAGATGCGATTCGGCAGGGCTCTCGGGACGCTTTCAATGAAGTTTACGAAGTCGTCAAGGCTACGAACGCGATCGAATACACCGAGCGTTGCGCGGATCGAGCCGCCGCGGCCGCCATTGAGGCGCTGCAATGCTTGCCGGATTCGGACTACAAGCGCGCTTTGGAAGCCTTGGCTCATTTCTCGGTGCAGCGCAGTCATTAAGGTTGCGCGGCGATGAATCTTTCCGGCTGCTAGTTTTTCGGTTGTTGGCCTGGTTTTGAGGGCGGGCTGTCCCAGTCAGGCCGTACGGCTATTCCGGACGGGGATAGCCTTCTAATCGTCTTCCCGGTCTGGATCCAGCTCGGCCAGATGTAGTAAATCCTGTATCGCATCGGTCAGACGCGCGAAACGCGCGTCGATTTTCTCCAATAACTCCTGAAAAAATCGGTCGCTTGCCACCGGCGAGTCCGCGTTTGCCGCAAACAGCCGGTCTTCGAGTTGGCTGGCGGCGTCGGTGTCGGCGATTTCGGCCAGTTCGCCTAAGGCCTCGGACGAGATTAGCGCGCTTAGGTAGTGTTTCTTCTTCAGATCTTCGGTTTGCAAGGTCAGTGTGTTCGCCAATTCCAAGACCCGCCGCGCCAGAGTGTGGAGTTCGCTCAGCAAGCTCAGCCCGTCGGTCAGCATCGCCAATTCGCCGGCTTGTCCCTCAATGTCTCTCAATAGTTGTTTGCAGCGTTTTTTGGTCGTTTTCATGCTTGGCTCCCGGTCGCGATTAGCTTTTCGCCCAAGCCGCTGTGTCTGACGCTTGGGCGGGCGACGCAGGTTTCGAAGATGTCGCGCTCGGCGAACACGCTTACTCGGTGTTTCGCCCGGGTGATGCCGGTGTACAGCAATTCCCTGCTGAGCACCGGATTGGCGCGTTCCGGCAGTACCAGCATTGCCTCGTCGAACTCGGAGCCCTGGCTTTTATGAATGGTCATTGCGTAAACCGTTTCGCACGCGGGCAGCCGAGCAGGGCGCAGACCGCGAAATCCGTCACGGTCCGGAAAATAGACGCGCGGTTGGCCGTCGGCGGGGTCCGGCAGGCAGATGCCGATATCGCCGTTGTATAGTTGGGTAGCCGCGTGGTTGCGGGAAATCATCACTGGCCTGCCGGGGTACCAGGTATGGCCGATGCTCTGCGGCCATGCTTGGGCGGCGGCGCGTTCCACGCGACGGTTGATGTCTTCTGCCCCGTACGGACCTTGTTGATTGGCGCATAGCACCTGGAAACGCTGGAACTCGGTGAAGATTTCGTTCAGCCCGGCCCCGGCCGCTATCAGTTCGAAATAGCGGCGATAGCGCTCGCCGATATAGCTGATCGCGTCGTGTTTTAGTCGGTGGATCGCGTCGTCGCCGGTCAGCAGCAATTGCCAGGCTTGTTCGGCGTCGCCGCGATGGACGGCCTCGGCCAGCGCCTTGATTTGCCCTTGAAAACGGTGCGAGTGGCGCAGCTCGACGGTTTGCTCCGGTAGTCCGCGAGCAATGTCCGCCAACACCGCGCCGGCTTCGACCGACGCGAGTTGGTCCTTGTCGCCGAGCAGAATCAGGCGCGCGCCCGGTTTTAGCGCGTCGACCAGTTTGCTCATTAAGGCGAGGTCGACCATCGACGTTTCGTCGACTACGACCACGTCGTAGGGTAGCGGGAAGTCGGCATTGTGACGGAAGTACGGGGATGGCGGTTTGGCGCCGAGTAGGCGGTGTAGTGTGCAGGCGCTTTCCGGTACGGCTTGTTTGATCGTTTCCGGGCAATTCAGATGGGCTTTATTGGCAACGATTGTTTGTTGCAGACGCATCGCCGCCTTGCCGGTCGGCGCCGCCAAGGCGATGAATGGCGGGTTTGGGTTCAGTTCCAGCAATAAGGCGAGGATTTTCAAAACCGTGGTGGTCTTGCCGGTGCCGGGTCCGCCGGTGACGACCGTCAATGCTTGGGTTAACGCCGCGCGCGCCGCCTGTTGCTGCGCGTCGGACTCCTGTCGGTCCGTCGGGAAATGCCGCGCCAGCGCGGGTTCCGGGTCGAGTATGTCGAATTGAATGGCGGCGAGCGTTGCCAGTTGCATGGCCAGTCGGGATTCGTACTGCCAATATCGGCGCAGGTAGAGACGCTGGGATTCAACGATCAACGGCGTCAATGCGTTATTTGAGGCTAGGCCGGACGCCAGCAGCAAATTGGCGTCGGCCGGGTCCAGCTCGATACAGCTATGGCCGGCGGCTTGTTGTTCGGCCAGCGTTTTCGCCAGCGCGTAAAGGCGGGTGTTGTCGGCGCTTGAGACAACGCTGCGCGAGGTCAGGAAGTCGGCGAAGTGGCTGGCCAGCTTGTCGTGAGGCGTTTCGGGCGAAGTCATCGAGGCGGTTAAATTTAGCTGGCTTGTTGGGTGCAAAAGGCTAAAACCCATTGTTTTATAAGCTTTTTGTGTTGGGATTAGTCCTTGGCGGACTTGCATTTCCAAACATAATCATATACCGTAAGCGACCACCTGAAAGGCTAGGGGTGCTTTCCGTCGAAACTTTAATCCGGAAAGCTGAGAAAAACCCTTCGAACCTGAACCGGTTAATGCCGGCGTAGGAAAGCCCAAATCTTTTCCCTGCGCTCGCGATTTATTCTGATTTTTGGAGATAAGCATGAGCGCTGTCCGCAACGAAATTACGACCGATACCGGCAGTAGCATCCGGATCGATTCCTACCCGGCTTCGGAAAAAGTCTATATCGCCGGCAGCCGACCCGATATGCAAGTACCGATGCGCCAGATCAACCTGTCGGATACCCCGGCGCATTTCGGCGCCGAGAAGAATCCGCCGATCTTCGTCTACGACACTTCCGGCCCTTACACCGACCCCAACGTCGACATTAACCTGCACCAAGGCTTGAACTCGGTACGCGGATTATGGATAGCAGAACGCGGCGATACCGAATTGCTGAGCGGACCAACCTCCAAATTCGGCCATGAACGTTTGCACGACCCCAAAACCGCGCACCTGCGTTTCGAGCTAACCCGCAATCCGCGCCGCGCCAAAGCCGGCCACAACGTTTCACAGATGCATTATGCCCGCAAAGGCATCATCACGCCGGAAATGGAATACATCGCGATCCGCGAGAACCAGAACCTGGAAGCGATGCGCGACCGTTACCAAGGCCAGCATCCGGGCTTTTCCTATGGCGCCAATATTCAGTCCTTCATCACGCCCGAATTCGTGCGTTCCGAAGTCGCCAGGGGCCGCGCCATCATTCCGGCCAACATCAACCACCCGGAATTGGAGCCGATGATCATAGGCCGCAACTTTTTGGTCAAGATCAACGGTAACTTGGGCAACTCGGCGATCACGTCTTCGATCGAGGAAGAAGTCGAGAAAATGCTGTGGGGCATCCGTTGGGGTGCCGATACCATCATGGACTTGTCCACCGGCAAGAACATCCACGAAACCCGCGAATGGATCTTGCGTAACTCGCCGGTACCGATCGGCACCGTGCCTATCTACCAGGCGCTGGAAAAAGTCGACGGCAAGGCCGAAGAACTGACCTGGGAAATCTTCCGCGATACGCTGATCGAGCAGGCCGAACAAGGCGTGGATTACTTCACGATACACGCAGGTGTGCGCCTGCAGCACGTACCGTTGACCGCCAAGCGTTTGACCGGCATTGTTTCGCGCGGCGGCTCGATCATGGCCAAATGGTGTTTGGCGCACCACACCGAGAGCTTCCTTTACACCCATTTCGAAGAAATCTGCGAAATCATGAAGGCCTACGACGTGTCGTTCTCCTTGGGCGACGGCTTGCGTCCGGGCTCGATCTACGACGCCAACGACGCTGCGCAATTCGGCGAGCTGGAAACCCTGGGCGAACTGACCCAGATCGCCTGGAAACACGACGTGCAAACCATGATCGAAGGTCCCGGTCACGTGCCGCTGCAAATGATCAAAGTCAACATGGACAAACAGCTGGAAGACTGCTTCGAGGCGCCGTTCTATACCCTGGGCCCGCTGACCACCGACATCGCTCCCGGCTACGACCACATCACCTCGGCGATCGGCGCCGCCAACATCGGCTGGTACGGCTGCGCGATGCTGTGCTATGTGACTCAGAAAGAACACCTGGGCCTGCCCAACAAACAGGACGTCCGCGAAGGCATCGTCACCTACAAAATCGCCGCGCATGCCGCCGACTTGGCCAAAGGCCACCCCGGCGCGCAAATTCGCGACAACGCCATGTCCAAGGCCCGTTTCGAATTCCGCTGGGAAGACCAGTTCAACCTGGCGCTGGACCCGGAAAAAGCCCGCTCCTTCCACGACGAAACCTTACCCAAGGAATCGGCCAAGGTTGCTCACTTCTGTTCGATGTGTGGCCCGCATTTCTGCTCGATGAAAATCACCCAGGACGTGCGCAACTACGCCGAGCAAAAAGGCCTGGAAGAAGAAGAGGCGCTGAAAAAAGGCATGGAAGAAAAGTCCGAGCAATTCCTGAAGGAAGGCGCGGCAATTTACCACGAAGTTTAAGGCTCTTTAGGCACTGCCGGCCAGTCGGGCCGGCAGTGCCGATGCCTGCGGAGTCGATTTAGGCGCGACGTGGAGTTTGGATTAAATCCTTACATCATCTATAGTTGCAGCCTAAACTTCCAGTAAATCCATTCCCGACTCGATTTCATGGCGACAGCTCCTTCCAATATTCATTTCAGCGGCTTGGCCAAGTGCCTGATCCAAAAAGGCCTGTTGACTGAAGAGACTGCCGCCGCCTATCTGCAAGAAGCCCAAAAACGCAAGCAAGCCTTCGTCAGTTATCTGGTCGAGCATAAAGTGCTCGACAGTCGGACCGTGGCCTCCATCGCTTCCGCCGAGTTCGGCGTGCCGTTTTTCGATTTGGATGCGATAGATGTGGCGTCGTTGCCTATCAAAATGGTCAGCGAAAAGCTGATCCGCCAACATCACGCTCTGCCACTGTTCAAACGCGGTAACCGCTTGTTCGTCGCCACCGCCGATCCGACCAATTTCCAGGCGCTGGACGAGATCAAGTTCCATACTCGGCACAATACCGAGAACATTCTGGTCGAAGAAGACAAATTGATGAAGATGATCGATACCGCGCTGGAAGCGGCCGATACATCAATGAAGGATTTGCTCGACGACGACCTGGACAACATCGATATCTCCGCCGGCGACGAAGCCAAGCCGGCCGAGGAAGTCGGCGGTTCGGACATCGACGATGCGCCCATCGTCCGTTTCGTCAACAAAATTCTGCTCGATTCGATCAAGCGCGGCGTTTCGGATATTCACATGGAGCCGTTCGAGAAGAAGTTCCGGATCCGGTTTCGGGCCGACGGCATTTTGTCCGAAGTCGCCAGTCCGCCGGTCGGTATTGCCAATCGGATCATATCCCGGATCAAGGTCATGTCGAAAATGGACATCGCCGAGCGGCGGGTGCCCCAGGACGGCCGGATCAAAATGCAAATTTCCAAGAATCGGGCCATCGATTTCCGGGTGAATACCTGTCCGACGCTGTTCGGCGAAAAAGTGGTGATGCGGATACTCGATCCCACCAGCGCCCAGATCGGTATCGAAAAATTGGGTTTCGAGCCTGTTCAACAAAAAAACTTTTTGGACGCCATTCACCGGCCCTACGGGATGGTGTTGGTGACCGGGCCAACCGGTAGCGGTAAGACGGTGTCGCTGTACACCGGCTTGAACATTCTGAACAGCGTCGAGCGGAACATTTCGACCGCCGAAGATCCGGTCGAGATCACGGTCGAAGGTATCAATCAGGTCAACGTCAATGCCAAAGCCGGCTTGACCTTCGCCGAAGCCTTGCGGGCTTTTTTGAGGCAAGACCCGGATATCATCATGGTCGGCGAGATCCGCGACCTGGAAACCGCCAGCATCGCGGTCAAGGCAGCGCAAACCGGTCACTTGGTATTGTCGACCCTCCACACCAACGACGCGCCGCAAACCATCAATCGCTTGGTGCAGATGGGGATAGAGCCGTTCAATATCGTGTCGGCGGTGAATCTGATCATGGCCCAGCGCTTGGCGCGGCGGCTTTGCGAGCATTGCAAGAAGGAGGCCGACTTTCCGGAAAACATCTGGTTGTCGGCCGGCTTTAGTAAGGAAGAAATCGGCACCTTCAAAATTTACGAACCGGTCGGTTGCGAGCATTGCAACAATGGCTACAAGGGGCGGGTGGGTATCTATCAGGTGATGCCGATCAGCGAAGCGATGCGCGCGTTGATTTTGCGTGGCGGCAATGCCATGGACATGGCCGCGCTGTCCAAAACCGAAGGCATCAACGACCTTAGGGCTTCCGGCTTATTAAAAATACGGCAGGGTATTACGTCGCTCGAAGAAATCGACCGCGTCACCAAGGAATAAACATGGCAAAGCAAGACGAGCAAATCGAGTTCAATTGGGACGGTTTCGATAAGCAAAACAAAAAAACCAAGGGTACGATCATGGCCAAAAGCGAAGTGATTGCCCGAACCGAGCTGCGGCGGATGGGGATACGCGTCGTCGGCATCAAGCGCAAGGCTAAGCCGCTATTCGGCGCCAAGGTGCAGAAAATCACCAGCGCGGATATCGCGATATTTGCCAGACAGTTGGCGACGATGTTGGAAGCCGGCGTGCCGCTGGTGCAGTCCTTCGACATTATCGGCCGCGGCCACGACAATCCCAGCATGGCCGAGCTGTTGCTGGCGATCAAGGCCGACATCGAAGGCGGCGACACCATGGCCCAGGCCTTGGCGAAACGGCCTATCTATTTCGACGATTTGTTCTGCAATTTGGTCGCCGCGGGCGAGCATGCCGGGGTGTTGGAAACCTTGCTGGACAAGATTGCCACCTACAAGGAAAAAACCGAGTCGATCAAGAAAAAGGTCAAAAAGGCACTGACCTACCCGGTCGCGGTGTTGGTGGTTGCCTTCATCGTGACCGCGATTTTGCTGATTTTCGTGGTGCCGGTGTTCGAGGACTTGTTTAAAAGTTTCGGCGCCGACCTGCCGGCCTTCACTCAATTCGTGATCGGCTTGTCTGCCTGGGTACAGGAATGGTGGTGGGCGGTGTTGCTGGTGATCGGCGGCGGCGGTTATACCTTTGTCTACTTCAAGAAACGCTCGCAGGCGTTTAACCATTTTCTCGATAGAACGCTGTTGAAGATTCCGGTGGTCGGCATGATTTTGGAAAAATCGGCGATCGCCCGTTTTGCTCGCACGCTATCGACGATGTCGGCGGCCGGCGTGCCGCTGGTCGAGGCCTTGGTGTCGGTGGCCGGCGCTTGCGGCAATATTCTGTTTCATGATGCGGTAATGAGCGTCCGCGACGAAGTATCCACCGGTCAGCAGTTGAAGGTGGCGTTGGAACAAACCGGCATGTTTCCGAATATGGTGGTGCAAATGGTCGCCATCGGCGAGGAATCCGGCTCTATCGATGCGATGTTGGATAAGGTGGCGGATTTCTTCGAAGAAGAGGTAGACAACCTGGTCGACAACCTCAGCAGCCTGATGGAGCCGATCATCATGGCCATCTTGGGCGTATTGGTCGGCGGCTTGATCATCGCGATGTATTTACCCATCTTCAAGCTCGGCGCCGCGATGTAGGCGTCCTCCGCTGATCGGTTTGGCCGGGCGGGATTTCCGCGAGATTTTATGCTGACGATGTTGGAACAATTTCCGCCGCTGCTGATTGGCGTGGCGCTACTGCTAGGTCTACTGGTCGGCAGTTTCTTGAATGTGGTGATTTACCGTTTGCCGGTGATGCTGCAACGCGATTGGCGGCGCGATTGCCACGAGTTTTTACAACTGCCGTATTCGGAGCCCACCGAGGCTTTCAATCTGATGTGGCCGGCTTCGCATTGTCCGGCCTGTAACGCGCCGATCAAGGCCTATCAGAACATTCCGGTGTTGAGCTATTTACTGTTGGCTGGCCGGTGCGCGAACTGCGCTACCCCTATCGCTTGGCGCTATCCATTGGTCGAGGCGTTTACCGGACTGTGTTCCGCGCTGGTGGCCTGGAAGTTGGGCTTCGGGCTGGGGTTGGCATTCGGTTTGTTGTTGACCTGGAGCTTGATTGCGTTGAGTTTCATTGATTTCGACCATCAATTGTTGCCCGACAGCATCACTTTGCCGATGTTGTGGCTGGGTTTGTTGCTGAGTTTGTTCGGTGTCTATGCCGAACCGCGCGATGCGATCATCGGCGCGGCGGCTGGCTATTGGGTACTGTGGAGCGTTTACCAGGGCTTCAAACTGCTGACCGGCAAGGAAGGGATGGGCTTCGGCGATTTCAAGTTATTGGCCCTACTTGGCGCCTGGTTCGGTTGGCAGTATCTGCCGCAGATTGTGTTGCTGTCGTCGCTGTTGGGCGCGTTGGTCGGCGTGACGATGATCGCGACCGGGCGGCGCGAAGCGTCCAAGCCGATTCCGTTCGGGCCTTATCTGGCGGCGGCCGGTTGGATCGCCATGCTGTGGGGCGACGACATCAACCGCTGGTATCTGCATTTTGCCGGATTGAATTGATGTTGACGATCGGCTTGACCGGCGGCATCGGCTGCGGCAAATCCACGGTTTGCCGGCTGTTCGAGGCGCTGGACGTGCCCATCGTCGATGCCGATCTGATTGCCCGGCAATTGGTCGAACCCGGTCAGCCGGCCTTGCAAGACATCGTCGCGGCGTTCGGAAGCGCGGTTTTACATGCCGACGGCTCGCTGGACCGAGCCGCATTGCGGGCCAAGGTGTTTGCCGATCCCGAGCAAAAGCGCCGTTTGGAAGCCATATTGCATCCCTTGGTCTATACCGAAATCGCTAGACAAGTCGAGGGTTTGACTGGGTCCTACGTCATCGTCGCGGTGCCCTTATTGCTGGAAACCGATGGCGATCGTCGGGTGGATAGGGTGTTGGTGGTCGATTGCCCGCCGGAGAATCAACTGCAACGGGTGTTGGCTCGGGACGGATTGGCAATCGATCAGGCGCGGGCGATTATCGCCAGTCAGCTTTCCCGAGAGGCGCGCCTGGCGCGGGCCGACGACGTTTTGGACAACGGCGGCGATCCCGACCGGCTTGCAGAACAAGTTAAAAGCCTGCACAATTCCTATAATTTATTAGCCTCTGTTAGGACACCCACGGCTTGAATACACTCACCATCTACGAATTCCCTCTGAATGAACGAATTCGTGTGTTTATGCGCTTGGAGCAGCTCTTTCAACAACTCAGTCACTTTATGTTGGGCGCCTCGGTGTTCGACAAACGCGCCGCGATCTCCGTCCTGTTGGATATATTGACCATCTTTAGCCGTAGCGATCTAAAATCCGAATTGCTTAAGGAGCTGGACAGGCATACCAAGGTTTTGAATCAGCTGGCCAACAGCCAGGGTGTCGACGGCGAAAAACTCCAGGAGATTTTGGCTGAGGTCAGCCAAGCCAGCCGTAGCCTGTACAGCGCTAACGGCAAGATCGGCATCAGTGTCATGGAAAGCGATTTGTTTCAAAGCATTTCCCAGCGCAACTCGATACCGGGGGGCAGTTGTTCGTTCGATCTGCCAGCGTTTCATTATTGGTTGGAGCAGGACGAGGCCGAGCAACAAAAGGACCTGGAGCGTTGGACCCAGCCTTTCGTTGCGATCCGGATAGCGATAGACCTGATCTTGGGTTTCATTCGTCAAAGCCACGTGCCGACTCAGGAAGTCGCCAAGGCTGGATTCTTTCAGTTGGCGTTGGACAAAAGCCATCCGGTGCAATTGCTGCGGGTCGGCATTGCGGCCGCCTTGCCGTGTTTCGCCGAAATCAGCGGCGGCAAACACCGTTTCAGCATTCGCTTCATGAAGCCGTCCACCGACGAAAACCGCCCCAACCAAATTCTCGACGATATCGATTTCCAATTGACCCGCTGCATGTTCTGATGAGCACTCGTTCCACGACGACAGTGGCTTGCCCCACGTGTCGAAAACCGGTGGCCTGGGTGGCCGCCGAAGCATTCAAGCCCTTCTGTTCCGAGCGTTGCAAGCTGATCGATTTGGGCGATTGGGCCACCGAGGCCCATAAGATTCCAGGCGAACCGCTAGTCGACGACCCGTCCGACGACGACGCTTATCCCGGCGATTGAGCGGCGTTCAAAAACGCGCCGATGCCGGCGATGCCTTGCGCGCCGGCGTGGGCGGCACGGGCGCCATCTTCACGTTGCAAGCCGCCCAGCGCGTAAACCGGTAAACCGGCCCGCTCGACCAACGCTTCGAAGCGTTCCCAACCCAACGCAGCAGCACCCGGATGCGAGGAGGTCGGTTGGACCGGTGCCAGCACCGCGAAATCCAAGCCCAAATCTTCCGCCAAGCGCAGCTCGGCCAAATCGTGGCACGACGCAGCGACCCAGCGATAGCCGGCCGGCCGAGCCTTGCAGGCGCGCAATGCCCGGCTGCTCAGGTGCAAACCAGCGTAGCCGGCGTCGGATATCGGCAGATCGGCGTTGATCATCAACGTGGTGTCGGTGCCGCTGCTTTCCGATGCGATGCCTTCCAGAGTGGCGGCCAATTCGGCCGTCGGCAGCGATTTCAGCCGGATTTGAATCAGCCGGAGGCCTTGGTCGATCAACAGGCGGTAGCGGTCCAAGGCTTGTCGTTGGGTGGCGGCTTCCAGAATGGCATAGTGTCTGGGCAGTCGCGCGGCGGCAATGATGGGGCGGTTAGCGGCCGGAAAGGCGAATTCGTTCAGTCGTTCGGCGGCGACCCATTGCATGGCCTGACCTTCGCGGCCGTGGGCTTGACCTTCGAATCGCCGAATATCCCACACATCGAGCAACACCTGGCGGTCGCCGTAATCGTGAGCGATTTTGATCAGAGGTGTAGCGTCGGCAACGCGGATGCCGACTTCTTCGTACAACTCGCGACACAAGGCTTCCAGCACCGTTTCGCCGGCTTCGACCTTACCGCCCGGAAACTCCCAAAGTCCGCCCTGGTGAGCGGTCTTGGCGCGTTCGGCGATCAGGATGCGGCCGTCGCCGCCGCGAATCACGCCGACTGCGACATGCAGGAGGCGGCTGGCGCCAAGCATATTAGGTCCGGTATTCGGCGTTGATCTTGACGTAATCGTAGGAGAAATCGCAGGTCAGCACTTCCTCGCACGCCTCGCCCCGGCCCAATCGGACCGTGACCAGAATCTCTTGCTGGTTCATCACGCGTTGGCCGTCTTGCTCGGTATATAGCGGCGAGCGGCCGCCGTTCTCGACGATGCAGACGGTGCCCAGATAAATTTCGATGTTTTCCAGTACCAGGTTTACGACGCCGGCCCGGCCGACCGCCGCCAGAATGCGCCCCCAGTTGGGGTCGCTGGCGAAGAACGCGGTTTTGACCAGCGGCGAGTGGGCGATGGTCTTGGCGACTTGTACCGCTTCGGCTGCGCTCGAAGCTTGTTCGACCCGGATGCGGATCAATTTGGTGGCGCCTTCGCCGTCGCGGATGATCAGTTCGGCCAGCCGCTTGCACACGGCGGTGACTGCGTCGGCGAATTTTGCGTAGTGCTCGCTGTCGGCCAGAATCTCCGGCGCCGTGCTGGTGCCGCTGGCCAGCAGTACGCAGGCATCGTTGGTCGAGGTGTCGCCATCGACGGTAATCCGGTTGAACGAGACTTCCGTCGCCGCCGCTAGGCATTGTTGCAGCAGAGTTTGGTCTATGGTCGCGTCGGTGGCGATGAAGCCCAACATCGTCGCCATATTGGGTTGGATCATGCCGGCGCCCTTGGAAATGCCGGTGATCGCGACCGGGTGGCCGCCGATGTCGACGACGGTCGAGGCGCCTTTCGGGAAGGTATCGGTGGTCATGATCGCGCGGGCGGCTTGGTCCCAGTGGGCCTCGGCCAGGTCGGCGACCGCCTTGGGCAGCGCGGAGGTCAACTTGGCGACCGGTAGCGGCTCGCCGATGACGCCGGTAGAAAACGGCAGCACTTGTTGGGCGATTCCCTCGACTTCGCCGGCCAGGCCGGCGCAGCAGGCGAAGGCGTCTTGCAGGCCTTGCTTGCCGGTGCCGGCATTGGCGTTGCCGGAGTTCACCAGCAGCCAGCGCGGCGCCATGCTCAAATGGGATTTGGCTAATTGAACCGGCGCGGCGCAAAAGGCGTTCTGGGTGAATACCGCCGCGCAACTGCCGCCGTCGGCCATTTCGACGACCAGAATGTCGTCGCGCACGGTTTGCTTGATCCCCGCGTTGCAGGTGCCGAGTTTGACGCCCTGTATGGCGTGCATGATCGGAAATTCGGTGTGACCTACTGCCATTTTCTATCCTGTTAACACTGTGGTCCGAAAACTCTGACGTGGAACTTAGCCCACTTGTAAAACAATAACATACTCGCCACTCTCCGCCCGAGTCTCCAACACCCGATGCCCATTGATCCGGCACCAGGCCGGGATGTCCTGCATCACGCCGGGATCGGTGCATTCCACGGTCAGGACGTCGCCGCTTTGCAGGGTTTTGACTTTATCCTGGGTGCGAATCACCGGCAACGGGCAGAGCAGGCGGCGGGCGTTTAGCGTGAATTCGTTCATACGAACCAAGCCTCGGGGATTTGATCGGCCGCCAACGGGGCCACGCTGATTTGGCGTTCGTTGCCCTGCCGGTCGCGGATGGTTACGTCCACGTTCTCGGCATCGCGGCCTTGGCCGTAACGGGCCAGGATGCGGGCAGCCAAATGCAGATCGTCTTCGTCCGGGGTGCCGTCGATCAGCACCAACGGGCCGCGATGGCTCGCGCAGTTCATGCTGACGAATTCTTTTTTATAGCCGCTCATGAAGCGGGCTTCGCCGTCCTCGCGGGCTACGATCAGCTTGAAATGCGGCTTGGGCCGAATATGCCGGCCGACTTTCAACAGCATCACGTCATCCAAGTCGTAGTCGCGTTTGCCGCGTGCCTGCCACAAGTCGGCCAATTTTTGCGAATAGGCGGCGTCGGTCAAAAAACAGCAGCCGCCGGCCGGTTGGGCGTAATCGCTGAAGCCGTATTGTTTGGCTAGCGCCATCTGCGGTTTGCGCGAGCGGCCGCTGAAGCCGAACAATGCTTCTCGGCTGATCCAGCCTTCGCGTTCAGGTAGCGTAGCCGGCAGGTTTTGCGCGGACAAGGGCCTTACCAGCAAGTCGTCGGCACCGGATTCGGCGGCGACGATGGGCATGGTTTGCTTGCGTTGCGACATCGGCCGTTGGCCGACGACTTCGCCGGTGATGATGAAGTCGAAACCGTTTTCCGCCATCCATTGCTTGGCCTTGTTGACCATGAAAATCTTGCAGTCCAGACAGGGGTTCAGATTGGCGCCGTAGCCGTGCTTGGGATTCAGCAGAACTTGCTTGTATTCTTCGATGATGTCGACGATATGCAGCTTGATGCCCAGTTGCTCGGCGACCCACAGCGAATTGTTGCGCTTGGTTTTGGCTTCGTCCTGTTTACGGATGGCGTGGGTATGGCCTTCGACGCAAAATCCGGTGAAAAAGTTGATGCCCTCGACATGAATGCCCTGCTCGAGGATAGCCTTGGTGGCCAGCATGGAATCCAGGCCGCCGGAAATCAACGCTACTGCCTTACGTTGTTGACTCATAACCGCAAACGTCTAATCGAGAAAAAGCCGGGCATTATACCGGTTCGGGGCTGCGGGGCTTCAACTTGTTGAGGGCTTGGCCTACACTTTGGCGGATTTCCCGACGCGAGGCTGTGCAATGGAATTTAAAGATTACCTGAAAATTTTGGTTCAACAAGACGGTTCGGATTTATATCTGACCGCAGGCGCGCCGCCGGCTGCTAAATTTCACGGCACGCTGCGGCCGCTGGAAAACATTCGACTGACCAACGAAAGACTTAAAGAGATAGCCCATGCCATCATGGATGCCGATCAGCGCGCGGCCTTCGAACAGGTACCGGAAATGAATCTAGCCATCGCCGAGGAAGGCGTGGGCCGGTTTAGGGTGAATATTTTCAAGCAACGCAGCAATTACGCGCTGGTGATCCGCAACATCAAGGTCGATATTCCCAACGCCGACACCCTGGGCTTGCCGCAGGTGCTGAAAGACAAAATTATGGAAAAGCGCGGCCTGATCTTGTTCGTCGGCGGCACCGGCTCCGGCAAATCCACCTCGCTGGCGGCCTTGATCGATTACCGCAACAGCCATGCGTCCGGCCACATCATTACCATCGAAGATCCGATCGAGTTCGTCCATCCGCACAAGAAATCGCTGGTGAATCAGCGCGAGGTCGGCGTCGATACGCTCAGCTATGAAGACGCGCTGAAAAACACGCTGCGCCAAGCGCCCGACGTGATTTTGATCGGCGAGATACGCAGTCAGGAGACGATGGAGCACGCGCTGGCCTTCGCCGAAACCGGCCATCTGTGTCTGTCCACCTTGCATGCCAATAACGCTAATCAGGCCTTGGACCGGATCATCAATTTCTTTCCGGAAGAACGCCGTCCGCAATTGTTGATGGATTTGTCGCTGAACGTGCAGGCCTTTGTGTCGCAACGCTTGGTGCCGACCGTGGAAGGCAAGCGGGTGGCGGCGATCGAGATTTTGTTGGGCAGCAAACTGGTCAGCGATTTGATTCAGAAAGGCGATGTGCACGCGATCAAGGAAGCGATGGAAAAATCGGAAAACATCGGCATGCAAACCTTCGACAGCCATTTGCTCAAGCTCTACAAAAGCGGCGTGATTTCGCTGGACGAAGCATTGCGCAACTCCGACTCGCCGAACAATTTGAAACTCAAAATCAATCTCAGCGAAGGCCTGGGTTCGGCGACCGGCGACGACAAACCCAGCCTGGCCGATACCTTGTCGTTGCAGGAAATCGTCAAGCCTGAGGAAAATGAAGACGAGGGCGGGCATTGATCGGCGGTTTGACTCCCGGAATGGCGGCGCCGTCGAAACGAATTTGTCATATTCGCCGATTAAACTCGCATACGGTCGGCCGTGCGGGCCGAACCGCTCACTTTGATCTATTCCGGAAATATTCGATGGCCGATCCAAACACCAGCATTCCAACCTTGACGATAGGCGACAAAACTCACCCGATCGACAGCCTTAGCGACATCGCCAAGACTCAATTGTCCAATCTGCAAATCGTCGACGCCGAAATCCAACGGCTGCAACAACAGTTGGGCATCGCCCAGGTCGCGCGGGAAACCTTTCTCGCCACCTTGCAGGCCGAATTCGCCAAATTGGGTTAACGCCATCGGCATCGGCCGCCGTCCAGAACCATGGCGTTCACGCTGTTAACGCTGAATCTGCATACCTATCAGCAACATCCACGGCAAAACTGTTTCGAAACCATGCATTTGCACGAGCGAGAAGTGCAAATCATCGCCGAAGCCATCGCTCAGCAGCGTATCGACGCTGTCTGTTTTCAGGAAGTCGGCGAATACCGGTACGATCCGATAACGCGCCCGTACGGCGAGTCGCCGTCGAATATGGCATTTCGAATTTGCCGGCGTTTGCGGGAATGGGGGCAGTGGTTTCATATCCACCAGGACTGGAGTCATATCGGCTTTCAGCTATGGCGGGAGGGCACGGCCATCCTGAGCCGCTATCCGTTGCATCATAACTATGCCGCTTACGTGTCTCACGATCGCGGCAAAGATAACTATATGTCGCGCAATGTGACCGTCAGCTGCATCGACCTGCCTCGGTTTGGCTTGCTGCACGTTGCCAACGTGCATCTGAGTTGGGCGCATCACGGTTTCCACGAGGAATACGCCCGCTTGAAACAGTTGATCGCTTCCCGCCGGCATTTCGGCGTCAGAGGTGATTTGATCGTTGGCGATTTCAATGCGCCGGCCGGCGACCACGCCTATTGCCATATCGTCGGCAATGGCGAATACGTCGATCAATATTACGAGTTGCATCCGCATCGGTTTCACGAACCGACCTTTCGCGGGCAGATCGACGGCTGGCGGCATAGTCCGCCCCGGCGTATCGATTACATCTTCAAACGTAACGGGCATCCGTTGCGCATCCGCGAGATGACACCCATCTTCAACGACGAATTTTATCCCACGGTGTCGGACCACTTCGGCTACTTGGCTCGATTCGAGCTGTTCTGAGTCGGGCTGGCGGCGCTGTCGTCAAATTGCGGTAACCGGACCTTAATCGTCCTGTCATCGGCGCCGCTCTACAATCCCCGCATTCCTTTCCGAACTGGAAGCAATGCAATGAAAGTCCGCGTTCTGATTTGCTTGACGATGGGTTTGCTTTGGGGTTGCTCGACAGCCGATTTCCGCCGATCCGCTTGGCCCGAGGGCATGCCGGCGCCGGTCGGATTTGCCGAACATTACCAGCGAGACCGCCAAAATGCCGAGTTGCAAAGTTTGCAGGAATATCTGACCTGGGTCGAACGTTTTTACCGGGGTTGGGAGCTGCATCCGACGGGCTGGATTGAAATTAGCCGGGATTTGACGACCAAGCTTGCCGATCCCTCGCTAAAACACCAGACGCAAGCAAAACTGGAGCGTTTGGGAGCCGCCATCGCGGCGGAGTGGGCCAAGGATAATACGGTGCGCCGCATCACGACCCGGCATATCGCGATATGGGGCGAAGCCTTGCGCAAATCGGCCGAACGCGCCGAACTCCCGAGCGTACTCGACCGCGTGCTGGATGATGTGGACAACCTGCTAAACAGTCGAATCGCGGCGGATGTGATTACCGAAAACCGTTTTTACATCGTTGACGATGTGCTCAATGAAATTCATTGAAGACCGGTTTTCCCCAGATAGCCCCGCTATCGATCCGCCTCGGAGAAGTGTCCAATTCGGTTAGGACTGGGGGCGCCATCCATCCGCGGAAAGCCTGAAAGGCCAAGAAGCTTGAGCCGGGAAAGAGTTAACGCCGTGCAGCATAACGGATGGCAACGATCTTCGTGTTTTGGTTGGGCTACCCTTTTGCGAGAAGGAGCCGAAGTCCGCGCCGGACGAAGCTTAAGGTCGCGGAATCCGCGTGCTTGACGACGAATAACAGCTCAAAATTCGCTTGGACCATACTTCCATTGACATGGACTGGATATCAGTCCAGGCCGGAGGCGTACAAAACGCGCCGGACCCTACTTCCAGCAGCTTCGGCGGGGCTACCCCCGGTTGCTGCGGCGCCGTGGCCGATGTTGAGCGTGCCACCGAGGGTGGCGCGGGTGTGGTCGAGACTCCGGTAACTGCCTTCCGGAGATTTTTATATCCGGTCGGGACGGTTTAGCATACGATAACCGTCGGCGGAAGCGCGGGCGGCTGTGCCGGAAGTCTGAAAAAACGCCGGCAACGTCTTCAAGCCGTTTTAAAATCGAAAAATGCGGCGTTGGCGACGCCTCGAGCAGGAGCGAGGCTGGTTGGCGAGTCGCCTAATCGGCTGCGGGTAGCGCGTCGGGATCGATCAATCGATGGATTTCGTAAGCCGGTTGCTGGTAGGGGTGACTGGCGAGCAGCGCGGTCAGCGCCGGACGTATCGCGGACGCGCTGCAAACCATTTCGACTTTGTATTCCTCGACTTGCGTCACCTCGCCGGTTCGGCCGGAATAGGGGACGCTACCCGGTAGCGGCCGAAATTGACCGATGCCTAGGGTTTGCCAACAGCATCGGTCGTAATCGCCGACATGGCCGGCGCCGGCGGCGAACACCGCGCTTTTGACCGGCTCCAGATGGCTGGCGGGTACGAAAAAGCACAGCTTATACATCGTCAATATCCGTAGGCTGGCGTCAACCGGTCGCCAGCAAAAACACACCCCACAATACGATCACCAACGTGATTTCTTCCAGCATATTGATCGCCGACTGGCGGGCGACCCGGTTCAGCATCGCGACTTGGTTGGCTTTTTGGTCGCGCATATGGACGGTGTGACGAATCATGATTGCCTCCGGTTTTAAGGGTGGGTGTAACTGCGCATCTGGCCTACCAGTACGCCTTGTATCTCCACTTGCTCGGGCCGAAAACGCATGGCCTGCATCTGAGAGTTGGCGGGAACCAGCAGGGTTTCGTGGGGGTATTGCTCGATAAATTTCAAGGTGGCCTCGGCCTTGTCGACCAAGGCCACGACGATTTCGCCGTTGCGGGCGTGGCTGCGTTGCTCGATCACGACCCAGTCGCCGTCGAAGATGCCGGCTTCCTGCATCGAGTCGCCCTTGACCCGCAGGATGTAACAAGGTTTGTCGGTTTTCAGCGGTTCGGGCACCGCCATGTAGGCGATGTTTTCGACGGCTTCGATCGGCCGGCCGGCGGCGATATAGCCGACTAGCGGCAGCAGACTGGAATCCTGGGTTGGGGCGGCCAACGATTTGGCGTAATCGGTCAGGCGGATGCCGCGCTGCTTGCGTTCCGGCGCTTCGACCAGATTGGCCTCGATCAGGGCCTTGATTTGGCTATGCAGCGAACCGCGCGATTTCAAGCCCATTGCCGCGCACAGTTCTTCCAGCGTCGGCGGATGGGCGAAGCTGTCCTGGTTTTGCAGCAGAAAGTCGAAAAGCGCTTGTTGTTTACGGGTCAGTGTCATGGTTGTTCTGTGTTTGTTTTGAAAGACTATACAAACAAAACAAATCAAGAACAAGTGTTTTTTATTGGTTCTATTCTCGTGCCGGGCGGCGGTTCGGTGGGCAGTAGTTTAGACGTTGTCGGCCAGATCGAGCCCAGCGGGTGAGCGGCTTGCCAGCGGAATAATCCGGGCCTTTTTCAGCATCTTGGCGAGCAAGGTATAGGTATCGCGATCGAAAGCCGGCCGGCCGGCCTCGAGCAGTTCGGCAACTTCGGCTTCGGTGCGGGCGCTGCCCAGGTAGCACCAGCGGTCGATGACGTGCATGTCGTCGCCTTCCCGAACGCCTATCGGGCCGGGATAGGGCCAAGTCGCCAATTTAAGTTTTTGCATCGCAACGAATAAGCGGCCGGCATGCGCCAAGGGTGGTTCGGCCCCGACGCAGGCGCCCGCGCATTTTTTCAATTGATAGCCGAAGCAGGGTCGTCCCGGCACGGTTTTCTCCAGGCCCAGCACGCTCAGGCAAAGGCCGTGTTGCTCGGCCAGACCGCGCAAGGCTTTTTGGGCGTCGCGCTGGCTGTGGTACAGGCCGTACAGATTGTCCTGACCGCCGAAATCCAGCGCGTCCGCCCAGACCAGTTCGGGGCGCACTTGTTCGCCGTGTTGCGCCAGCCGCCAAGCGCCCAGCGCATTCTTGCGGCGCAGACGGCGGTTATAGACCGGCATCATTTGTTTGATTAGCTTGGCTTCGGTCAGCAGCGCGCCCAATTCCCCGGACGTTTCTAGCCAGTCTATGCGCCTAAGTTGTTGCGAAAGATTCATTTCCTTGTCGTGGCGGTGGTCGGCCGCGAAGTGGGCGAGTACCCGTTGCCGGATATTCACGCTTTTACCGATGTAGAGCGGCAAATCGTTTTCGCCGTAAAACAAATAGACGCCCGGTCCGTCGGGCAATTCGTGGGTCAACAGCGGGTCGATCCCCGAGGGCAGGCTGGATTTGCCGAGCAAACCGGCCGCCGTGTCGGTCAAACGCTCGGCCGGGAATTCGCGATGCAGATGCTCCCAAAACTGATGAATCAATTGGGCGTCGGCCAAGGCGCGATGCCGATCGTTGGCGGTCAGGCCATGCCGTTCGATCAGACTGTCCAGATTATGGTGGTGGTATTGGGGATAGAGTGCGCGCGACAATTTGACCGTACAAAGCACTTGTGGCTGAAACGGCAGGTCCAGGCGCTTGAATTCGTTTTTCAGAAAGCTGTAATCGAAACGGGCGTTATGAGCGACGAATACTCGATCTTCCAACAGTTCCCAGACTTGGCGCGCGATCGCGGAGAACGGCGGCGCGCCTGAGACCATCTCGTTGCTGATGCCGGTCATTTGTTCGATGAACAGCGGAATGCGCATTTGCGGGTTGACCAGTTGGCTCCATTCCCGGACGCCGTCGGCATCGACCAAGACGATACCGATTTCGGTTATCCGGTCTTGTCGCGGCGAGGCGCCGGTGGTCTCCAAATCGACAAAGGCTAGGGCTGGCATGGTATTGAGTCGCTAAAATACTGTAAGGGCAGCAGGGTCGAATTCATCCGCTCGTCGCGAATTTGTTGATAAGCTATGTCCAAAATAATAACTAAACGGGAGAGTAAGACATGAAGGCTTCAATCAAGACCGTTATCGCGTTGGCGTTGGGCTTGGCGGCCGGCGATGCGCTGGCATACGGCAGTTCTTCCAGTTCCGGCCATTGCGACAAACCGATATTCACTGAGTTTCAACCGGCGCCGAATAAATACCTGCAATCGTTTACCGAGTTCAGCTTTATCGTTTCGTCCAATACCACGACGACGTCCATCGTCGCCAATATCAGTTCGGGGTCTATTCAATACCATTTATCCGCCAAGGAGTTGAAGTTTTTTCCGCTGAAAAATGGTCAGACCGAAGTCAGGGGCAAATTGCCTCGGCCGATCGAGCACGGTTTCGCGCGGCTCAACGTCACCGCGCACAGCAAGCCGGGTTGCGAGAAAACCGACGGGTATTTATTGCGGATTCAGTGATCGGCGCGCGCCGAGTCGGCGCTTGTCCCGGCAAACGCGGAGCATGGAGCTTAGGCGATGAAATTGCTGTTGGTTGAAGACGACGTTGCATTAGCGGCGCCGCTAAAGATGGACTTGGAGCGGGCCGGCTACGTCGTCGATACGGCCGCGGACGGCGAGCACGGTGAGTTTCTCGGCGCTACCGAAGATTACGACGCGGCGATACTCGATTTAGGCTTGCCCAAATTGGCCGGCCTCGATGTTTTGAAACGCTGGCGGGATGCCGGCAATACCACGCCGGTGATTGTCTTGACCGCCCGCGATGCTTGGTACGAGAAAGTGGACGGCTTCAAGGCCGGTGCCGACGATTATTTGGGTAAGCCGTTTCATCCGCAAGAATTGCTGGTCAGGCTGCAAGCCATTTTGAAACGGGTTCACCGCCATAATCAGTTTACGTTGCAGGTACTGGGCGTCCTGCTCGACGAGGACGAGCAAACCGCAGCGGTCAATGGCGGGGAGGCTTACCCGCTGACCGCGATCGAATTTCGGCTGTTGCGCTATTTCATGATGAACGCCGGCAAAGTCCTGACCAAGTCGCAATTAGGCGAACATATCTACAGCGAATCGGACGAGCCAGACAGCAATGTCATCGAAGTCTACGTCAAGCGCCTGCGCAAGATCGTCGGCAGCGATTTGATCCAGACTCGCCGGGGCCAGGGTTACGTGTTCGGAAGCCGGCCATGATGGCGTTGCGCGAGCGCCTGGGCCGCGGCCTGATCGCCGCGCTGTGCGTGATTTTCGTCGTGCATTGGATCGCGGCGGATTGGGTCATCCGCACCGTCGCTGAGGGTCAGATGGCGAATCGATTGGCCGACGACGGTTATTCCTTGCTGGAATCGCTGGCCTACGCCGACGACGATAAACTCTCGTTCAACCGCTTGCGCATCAGCTCGGTCTACAGCCGGCCGCTGTCCGGCCATTACTATCTGGTCAAAGTCGACGCCGAAGCCCATCCGTCGCCGTCGCTGCTGGATTTTCCGTTACCGGTTCAAGCCGTTGGGCCGGAACAGCAGACGCTTTATCATCTGTCCGGTCCGGAAAACCGGCCGTTACTGGTGTTGAGCCTGGGCGCGGTGCGCTTTGGCCATAGAATCAACATTCATATCGCCGAGGATTTGTCGGCGGTCGATCACGATATCACCTGGATACGCGCCGCCTACTTTGCGTTGACGCTGACGATTCTGATGGCTGCGATCGGCGTGCTGAGCTGGGATGTCGGGCGCGCGTTGCGGCCGCTGACGCTGGTCGGCGGCGAACTGGAACAAGTCTGCGCCGGTCGGCGCCAGCGTATCGAATTGGACGTGCCGGACGAGATCAAACCGCTGGTGAACGAGATCAATCATTTGCTGGAACTGGTTGCCCGGCGCTTGCAGCAGTCCCGTACCGCGATCGGCAATCTGGCGCACGCGCTGAAGCCGCCGCTGGCCTTGCTGTTTCGGGTTGCCGAAGAACCGGCGTTTCTGGACCATCCCGACTTGCGCGAGCAAGTGCAGGGCCAAACCGAAACCATCCGGCGCTGCATCGAGCGGGAACTGAAACGTGCCCGGATCGCCGGAGACCAGCAGGCCAGCGCCGCGTTCAATCCCCGCAAGGAATTGGTGGCGTTAAAAAAAACCCTGCGGGCGATCCATGCCGAGAAGGACCTGGATATTCAGATCACCGCCCCGGACGCATCGGTGCATTTCGACCGGGAAGACATGATGGAAATGCTCGGCAACCTACTGGACAACGCCTGCAAATGGGCCAGGCGGCGCATCGACGTCGAATTGGCCTTTGCCGACGAGGTGTTGTTGCGGGTCGCCGACGACGGGCCGGGCTGCGCCGAAACCGAATTGGCGGGGTTAACCCGGCGCGGGGCACGCCTGGACGAGTCGGTGCAAGGTCACGGCCTGGGTTTGGGTATCGTCGCCGACATCGTCGATAGTTACAAAGGCAGCCTGCAACTCGGCCGCAGCAAGGCATTGGGCGGATTTCTGGCGACGGTGCGTCTACCGTTGAGCCGCTAAATCCGGAGCCGATTTTCAGTTTCGATTCACGCGTGTTCGTTAAATTGCGTTAAGCATCCTTCGCTTCAGTTGGTGGATTCCGGCGGGAAAGCCGGCCGGGGCGGAGGATGTGCCAACTCAAATTCGAACGGGAACTGAACGAAATGCGAAATAAATGCGGAGTATGGCCGGCGCTGATCGTCGGCGCGCTGGCCCAAGGTGTGTTTGCCGGCGAAACCGCCGAGTCGACTCGAAATCAAACGGCGGAGGCCGATCTAAGCGAGGCCTTGCCCAGCGTCGAAGTCGCCGAAAGCGTCGAGAAGGCCGCGACCTTCTCCGGCTCCACCTCGGTGATCGACAAGCAAACCCTGGAGCGCGACCAGGTATTCACCGTCAACGAGGCCTTGCGCAAGGCCCCCGGCGTTTATGTCCGCGACGAGGAAGGCTTTGGTTTGCGGCCGAACATCGCCTTTCGCGGCCAAAACCCGTTTCGCTCCACCAAGGTGTTGTTTTTGGAGGACGGCATTCCGTTCAACTTCGCGCCCTACGGCGATAACGACATCTACTACCATCCGCCGATCGAGCGCTACGACGGCATCGAAATTTACAAGGGCGCCGACTTGACCCAATTCGGCCCACAAACCATCAACGGCGCGATCAATTATCTGACGCCCAAGGTACCGACCACGCCCGGCGGTTTCGTCAGCTTTACCGGCGGCAACCGCGATTATCTGAACGGCCATGCCCGTTACGGCGGCATGGTCAAGAACGTGCAAGGCCTGGATGCGGTCGGCGGCGTGGTCGATTACATTCACAAGGAAGGCATGGAAAATCGCGACAACACCTTCGCCGTGGTGGACGACGCCAACCTGAAAAGCATCATCGACTTTGACGCGCGCAATCGCCTGACGCTACGCGGCGATTTTTACCACCAGGACGAGCAAGGCGCGGCCTTCGGCTTGACCGACGCCGAATACCGCAAGCTGGGCGCTCGTTACAATCCGGACAAGAACGCCAGCTTCATCAACGACCGCTGGTCCACCTCGGCCACCTACGAGCACAGCTTCAATAAGGACGTGACCTTGGAAACCAGCTTTTACTGGTCGGCCTACGAACGCAACTGGTGGCGGCAGCAGAATCAGTTCCCGACCGAAAACCAATGCAGCAGCCGCGGCATCGCCAATTACGTGCAAAATCGCGAAAACGGTATCGCGGTGGATATGAACGACTGCAACTACAACATCGGTCGCAAGCGCAATTACGAAACCTGGGGCATTGCCCCGACTCTACATGCCAAGCACGATCTGTTCGGCGTCGAAAGCCATTTGGATGCGGGTTTTCGCGCGCACTTCGAGAACCAGTACCGTCGGCAAATCCAGGGCAGCTCGCCGACCGCGCGCGACGGCACCTTGCTGGAAAACAATCAGCGTTTCGCCGATGCCTATTCCGGTTTTTTCCAAAATCAATTCATTTGGGGAAACTGGACGGCGACCCCCGGCGTTCGGGTCGAGTCGGTGAGTTACCAGCGTAAGGATGTGCGAACCGGGATCGCCGGCGGCAACGGCATGACCGAAATCCTGCCGTCGTTCGCGGTGACCTACAGTCCAATCGATCAGGCCACGTTGTTTTTCGGTATTCATCGCGGCTTCGCGCCGCCGCGCGTCGAGGACAGCGTCAACAATGCCAACGGCGCGGCGGTGGAGATTGGCCCGGAAATTAGTTGGAACGCCGAATTCGGCGTCCGGGCCAGACCGGCGCGCGGCGTTAAAGCCGAAGCAACCTATTTCCACAACGATTTCGATACCCTGACTGCCTTGGGTACGGTTGGCGGCGTCGATACCCCGGTGGCGCAGGGCAAAGCGCTGTATGAAGGTTTAGAATTGATGGCGCGGGCCGATCTCGGCGACGTGTTCGGCTGGGCGCACAATCCCTACGCGCAAGTCGCCTACACCTGGCTGCCGACCGCCGAAACCACGTCGCCGTTTCATTGCCTGACCGACAGCGGCCAGGCGACCGGCTCCAGCCAGAACGCGACCTTCACCCGATTCTGTCCGGGCGGGAACGTATTCGGCTCGGCGGCAGGCAAACGCGCGCCCTACGCGCCGGAAAACCTGCTGACCGCGACGCTGGGCTACTCGCATGCCAGCGGCTTCGATGCACACTTGGAAGCGGTGTTCGTCGGCGAGCAATTCGCCGACTTCATGAACCTGAACAGCGCCGGCGACCTGCCGTTGGATGTCGGCACCACCGCTCAACGCAACGCGCTGATCAAGTCCGGCCAATTCGGCAAGATTAACGATTACGTGGTGGTCAACTTCGCCAGCTCCTACAAGGTGCGAAAAGACTTGACCCTGTTCGTGTCGATGAAAAACATGCTGGACAACACCTACATCGTCGATCGGGTGCGCGGCATCCAACCCGGCGCGCCGCGTTTGGTGCAGGCGGGGTTTAAGTACGAGTTTTAGCGAGGCGACCTCGCAACCTTGTGTATCTTGTCTTCCACTTCACCTTGAACTGGCTTGCGCGGACGGTGTTGAAGAGCCCTGTTTCTCGACGATGGTGGTTACCGCGTCCAACCGGTAGAATGGTGGCCGCCAATGCACACTATATCAGTGCTCCGGGCCATGCCGGATAAGTCTAAAACCGTCAGCGACCAAAGGAGAAGTACACCATGCAACGACAACGGACCACTAAACAAGAAGCCCTTGCCATCATCCAGCGCTTACCCGATACCGCCGACATGGAAGAAATCATGTACCGGCTCTATGTGCGCGAAAATATCCGTCGCGGCCGGAAAGACGCCGAACAGGGCAGAACCGTACCCGCCGAACAGGTGCTGAGAGATATTCAAGCGTGGTGAAGTGGACCGATCACGCATTGGGCTAGCTTCGCCACATTCACGACTACATCGCACAGGACTCACCGATTTATGCCAAACGGGTGGCCGAAGCGTTGGTCGCTAAAGCGCTTGACTTGGATCAACTGCCCCGTATTGGGCGCATCGTACCGGAGTTGAGCGACGAGGCAGTACGCGAACTTTCACTTTACTCCTACCCCATCCTTTACGAGATCAAACCCTCCCATATTGAAGTGTTAGCAGTCATTCACAAGCGCCGCGACTTACGGACGGACGAGATTCTACGCGAGTAGTAATAACGAAGCGAGTCCGGCGCGTGGTGCCGTATTCCAGACTAGCGGTTGCCGGTTCAGGGCGCGCTGCTGGCCGTTACCTACAACGCAAAGACTTCCAGCCCGGTGGTGCGAGTGCGGTAATTTGTCAACACATATTGGGCGCGTCGAGCAAGAGGCACTCGCGGGACTTCCGCGCGGCAGATCGGCGCGCGAAGGCAGTGGAACGAATCTCAGACCAGCGGTTTGTAAGCCAATAGTCCCGCCAAGTCCTCGAGCAAGCCGGCGCGGGGATGGGCCTTCAGCCACACCAGCGCAATGGTGCGGCTCGGCCGCTGGCGGATAGCGATGTAGCGAATGTCCTTGTCGTCCGGCTGCACCGCTACCGACGGCATCAGCGTCACGCCGACGCCGTTCTTGACCATGTAGCGCAGGGTTTCCAGGCTGGAGGCCCGGAAATCGTGTTCGACGAATCGGGACGGATCGCACAGCTTCAGCGCTTGGTCGCGCAGACAGTGGCCTTCGTCCAGCAATAGCAGATTCTCTTGGGCCGCCATGCCCAACTCCACTTCGTCCAACTCGGCCAACGGGTGGTCGGCGCAAACCGCCAGCGTGAACGGATCTTCGAATAAGATGCGTTGTTCCAGAGCGTCGATGGCCACCGGCAGGGCCAGCAGCGCCGCGTCCAGCTTTTTGCTCAGCAGAAGCGCGATCAGAGCCTGGGTTTTTTCCTCGACCAACTGCAACTTCAGTTCCGGATAATGTTGCTTGATGCGAAACACGTATTCCGGCAGTACGTAACTTGCCAGCGACGGAAACGCGCCCAGCGATAAGTGATTGCGGTACCGTCCGCCGGCGTGGGCGGCGATTTGCCGGATCGAGCGGGCATCGTCCAGGATGCGGCGGGCGAGGGGTAGAACCTCGCGGCCGGCTTCGGTCAAATCCACATGGTTTTTCTCCCGCACGAACAAGTCCGCGCCCAGATAATCCTCGAGCTTCTTGATCTGCGTGCTGAGGGTGGGCTGACTAATCGAACAATGTTCGGCGGCTTGACTGAAGTTTCTTAAATCCGCTACCGCGACCAGATAGCTTAAATCGCGCAAATTCATTCGTGGTGACCTGTGTATTTAAGATGTGCCGAAAGGAACCGACGGCCGGAAACATTATCCATGATTGCGCGGGTTCCGCTGCTATTGATGCGAACTATCGGCCCATCCAAGAAATCAATTTCAGTCCGATGGCGGAATTCGGTTGAATAGTCTCGCCGACAACATCACAAGGCGAGCGCGAAATTCGATGGCACGTCCTTGCATAACGTTTAACCGGTTCGGCAATGCCGTCGCCGCCGAAGGCCGAGTCGGTCAATTCCGGACATCGGCTCTACAATTTTGCTTGCCTTCGTTTGGCCAGATAGCGGAGAAGTTGACCGAGCGGGCAACGGCAAGCATTTTCGACCAATCATCATCAGGACTAGAGGTGCATCATGAAAACCCGACAAACCTTCCTGGCTTCCGCTTTGGCGGTCGCTATTATCACGGCCTTGCATGTCGCGCCGGTACAGGCCGACATACAGCCCACCACCAACAATTTCTGGTGGCCGGAGCAACTGGATTTGAAACCGCTGCGCCAGAATGCGGCCGAGTCCAACCCGCTCGGCAAGGCCTTTAACTACGCGGAACAATTCAAAACCCTGGATCTGAAAGCGGTCAAAAAAGACATCGCCGACGTGTTGCATACCTCTCAGCCCTGGTGGCCGGCCGATTACGGCAATTACGGTCCGTTCTTCATCCGGATGGCCTGGCATAGCGCCGGCGTTTATCGTATCTTCGACGGCCGCGGCGGCGCTTCCGGCGGCCAGCAACGCTTCGAGCCTCTCAACAGTTGGCCGGATAACGTCAACCTGGACAAGGCCCGCCGCTTGTTGTGGCCGGTCAAGCAGAAGTACGGTGCCAAGCTGTCCTGGGCCGATTTGATGGTGCTGGCCGGTAATGTGGCGTTGGAAGACATGGGCTTCAAGACCATTGGTTTCGCTGGCGGCCGCGCCGACGACTGGGAAACCGAGGTCGTCAACTGGGGCATGGAGAAGAAATTTCTGGCCGACGAACGCCATGACGCCAACGGCGAACTGGCGAAACCGTTGGGCGCCACGCAAATGGGGCTGATTTACGTCAATCCGGAAGGTCCTGGCGGCAATCCCGATCCGTTGGCGGCCGCCAAGCATATTCGCGAGGCCTTCGGCCGGATGGCGATGAACGACGAAGAAACCGTGGCGCTGATCGCCGGCGGCCACACCTTCGGTAAGGCCCACGGCGCTCATAAACCCGACGAATGCGTCGGCAAGGAACCGGCCGCCGCCGGCATAGAACAGCAAGGTTTGGGCTGGGCCAATAAATGCGGAACCGGACATGGCGCCGACACCGTCAGTAGTGGTCTGGAAGGCGCCTGGTCTACCAATCCGACCCGTTGGACCCACGATTACCTGACCTGGCTGTACACCTTCGATTGGCAGCAAACCAAGAGTCCGGCCGGCGCCACCCAATGGATTCCCAAGGATAACAAAGGCGAAAATTTCGTACCGGATGCGCACGATGCCACCAAACGTCACCCGCCGATCATGTTCACGACCGATATTGCGCTGAAAATGGACCCGGAGTATCAAAAAATTTCTAAGCGCTTTCTGGATAACCCGAAAGAATTCGAAGCCGCGTTTGCCAGGGCTTGGTTCAAGCTGTTGCACCGCGACATGGGGCCCAAGGCCCGTTACGTTGGTGCCGAAGTGCCGGCCGAGGATTTTGTCTGGCAGGACCCGATCCCGAAAGTCGATCACAAGCTGATCGACGCCAAGGACACCGCCAAATTGAAAGCAACCATCCTGGCCTCGGATTTGACGATACCGGAATTGGTCAGAACCGCCTGGGCATCGGCTGCGACCTTTCGCGGCACCGACATGCGCGGCGGCGCCAATGGCGCCAGAATTCGCTTGGCGCCGCAGAAGGACTGGGAAGTCAACGATCCCACCGAACTGACCAAAGTGCTGGCTCGCCTGGAAACCATCCAAACCGACTTCAACCGTTCCTTGAAAGGCGGCAAGAAAGTCTCGCTGGCCGACGTAATCGTGTTGGGCGGTTCGGCAGCCGTGGAAGCAGCCGCGAAGCAAGCCGGTTTTAAAGTACAGGTACCCTTCAAACCAGGCCGGATGGATGCGTCGCAAGAACAAACCGACGTGAACTCGGCGGCGGTACTCGAGCCCAAAGCCGACGGTTTTCGTAACTACTTCGGCAAGGATAACGCCCATTCGCCGGCGGAAATGCTGGTCGAGCGCGCCAACTACCTGACCCTGAGCGTGCCGGAAATGACGGTGTTGATCGGCGGTATGCGCGCGCTGGATGCCAACGCAGGCCATAGCAAACACGGCGTATTCACCGGCCAGCCGGGCAGTTTGACGAACGACTTTTTCGTCAATTTGCTGGATATGTCAACTCAGTGGAGCAAGTCGACGACCGAAGGCGTTTACGACGGTAAGGACCGGGCTAGTGGCCAACTTAAATGGACTGCAACGCCGGTGGATTTGATCTTCGGCTCCAATTCCGAGTTGCGGGCGGTCGCGGAAGTCTACGCATCCGACGATGCCAAGGAAAAGTTCGTGGGGGATTTCGCCAAGGCTTGGGCCAAGGTGATGGACTTGGATCGGTTCGACGCCCGCTGAGTAGCGTTTGTTCGCGGCCTCGCTTGTCCCGTGCTCGGGCAAGTGGGGCGTGTTACTAAGCTTGAGTTTCTTAATGTTAACCGCCGACGTTTCAGATCATTGCGGCGAGTGGTCCTGAATTTGTCGGCCGATTTGATCAATCGCCGCGACCATAATCGCCGTCAAGCTTCAGGCTGACTTTCGTGTCCAAACCGGGAATGCCGAGCGCACGGGTCAGTCACTGCGATTGTTTCTAGCGTTCGGATACAGGGAGTTACGCCGCAAATCGACGTAATTCCCACTCCTCCATCGTCAATAAGTGGTTGCCGCAATTGGATTGTCGCAGAACAGCTCAACTTAATTTCCCATCGTAAATCCGGTTGGTAAAGCGTACCGACGGCATCCGCCGAGACCGGTTGAGGCCGCTTCGCACGCCGGCGTTGAGCTGGGTCGGCAAAAAAATCAGACTGTTATGAAATATTTTTATTTATTCCTATCTCTGCTAAAATGAACTCGTCTTATTCATCCGCTCAGCCTTGAGGCATTCCAGGCTTGGTTGGGTAAGGCATAGCGATACCCTAATGGTTAGGGGGGCGGCCTATTTTGGACTGCTGTCCAAGTGCCGGTTTTCTCGACCCCCGCCATGTCTTCACAGTTGTCATAGTCCGCTCTTGGCGCGGTTGCCCGGATTGAATCCGCTCGGCCGGGCCAAGTTTTTCGCCTTTTCCGGCAAGACGCCTGGGGTATCGGTCAGTATTCAACCGCCTGGATTGGAGGTAGCGATGAATGGCAGGGCAGATTTTTTACAACGCACGATTCCGGTCCTTCTGTTACAGCCGCTGGTTGTCGAGGCCCATCCGTTTCACTGGGGGGCTGAATCCGTCGGCTTTGTCGGTGGCTTACTTCATCCGTTGACCGGCACTGATCATCTGCTGACGATGTTGGCCGTCGGATTGTGGATTTCTCAAACCCCTGGTGTTTGGAGTCGTTTACTGCCGCTGGGGTTTGTGGCAGCTATGGCAGTCGG
This sequence comes from Methylomonas koyamae, assembly GCF_001644025.1. GTDB lineage: Bacteria > Pseudomonadota > Gammaproteobacteria > Methylococcales > Methylomonadaceae > Methylomonas > Methylomonas koyamae_A. The sequence continues at coordinate 19,635 of NZ_LUUK01000197.1, read as the reverse complement.
TTGCGGCTTGACGCTGATCCCCGTTGAAATTCCCTTTGCAGAAGCGGTCATGGTCGCTTCGATATCGATTCTGGGCTTGTTGTTGGTTTTGGGCGCGAGAGTGCCGGTGGGCGTCGGACTGTTGAGCGTCGAGCTGGTGGCAGTGCTGCACGGTTACTTGCATGCCTATGACATGTGGCTGGATGCCGACGCCGTCGCGTATTCAGGGGGCTTTGCGCTGGCGACGTTGATCTTGCTGGTTGTTGGCGTCGCGACCGGGCATTGCTTCGGTCATTTAGTGCGAAAGTATCGGCAAGCAAGGCCGATGGCGCGTTAGATCGTTAGCGGAGAGTTCCATTCGCCATTTTTTACGTTTGATAAAAAAGGAGTATTTAGGTAAGTGCGTAATTAATGATGTATCCGAAACAATAATTTTAATTATCAGTCAGTTATATTTAGAGGTTTAGACCCCCATGTCGTTTCAAAAAATGTTTGTTGCCTTCGCGCTGTTTTTCTCTCTATTGGGCTTTACCGGCTCGACGTTCGCGAAAGAAGTAAAAAAACCGATCCCCGAGATTTTGAAAGAAGTCGATGTGAAAATTCAGGCGGCATTGGACGCGCTACCTTCCGGGAATGCTCAAGAAATCGCGACCCATATCAAGGATGCGTCTGAAATTGCCAGCGAACTGAGCGCCAACTACAAATTCGAATTCGAACGCGACAAAGTGGTACTCAAGCTGAAAAAGTCCAGGGAGCTGGTGAAGAAATCCGATTTCGCCGGCGCCGAACAAGAGCTGAAGACTGCCAAGGAAGGTTTCGCGAATCTGCCGAAATACCAATAAAAGGGAGTTTTTGGCATCGAGCGATGTTCGGTCGATGCCTGGTATTGAGCCGTCAAGTCCGTTGGACTGACGGCTTTTTATTGTTTAGGTGTTGCCGGGCCCGGCGGAGATTAGCATTCTTGTCTTGAACGGGCAGGTTTGAGGTAGAAAGCGTTTGGGGGATAGCGCCACGCAGGGCGCCACCTTCGTCATTACTCGGACGTGCCGAACGCCTGATTGGTAAACGGATTGCTTGTGGAACGGACGACCACGTTGAAACCGAACTCGGTTTGCCGGTGGCAGCTATTACAGGCTTCGGTCAGCTTATCGTAATTTTCGATAAATGCTTGCGGGTCCCGCGCGGCGATAGCCTGCTCCAGTTTGGCTAACGGTTGATCCATATGCGCGGCAATCAGGCTTGGAATCGGCTCCTTGATCTGTTTGTGGCTCGGGTGATAGCGGCCGGCATCTTCCAAACCTTCGTGCAGTTCCTCCACTTCGTAGGCGGCCAGCGGCCAGTTTCGGGCTTGGCCGGCAAACCAGAGTTTGGCGTGGCGGGCGGCGGTCTGGGCCATGAATTCGCCGAGGCCGGGTACGAAGTTTTGTTGGATTTGCTCGGAGCTCTGTTCGTCGTGGCGATGGGCGCAGCCGACCAGCAAGGCCGAGGCGGCGACCAAGCTCAGTGGAAAAATCAGGGTTTTCATCGTCGATTCCTGTGACGGTTGGATAAGCGGTGGATGTCCCTGCCGTAGCGGGTTTTCGCGGTACCCTTGTCGGCCGGATGATGAGTGCGGGTCAGCCGGTCGAATCGGCCGGACGAGGTTTTAATAGGCGCGGCACAAAATAGGCCGCGCCGGCAATGGCTATGCCGACGGCGCCGATCAGAACGGATAGGCGGCTAGCGGGGCCGGTGCTTTCCACGGCTAGTCCGACCGTCAGCGGCATGTGCAGCGCGCCGACCTCGGGCGCGGTATTTAGATCGGTGTCGTCGACACTGAGTATCGCTTGGTATTTGCCGGGGGTTTTGAAATCCACGGTGGTGGTCAGCACGCCTTGCTTGGCGACCGTCATTGGTAGCTCGGCGATGATTTGGCCGTCCTCGCGTAGAATTTTCAAGGCTACCGGTTTCTTGCGGACGTCCAGGTCTAGCAAGTCGACGCTGAGCTGGGTCTTGCCGGTCGCCGGAATGTCCACGCATTCAGCTTGAGGTAAGGCCTTGCTGTCCTTGGCCTGGGTCGGGTCGAACTGATAGGCGGCAAAATTGACGACGTAGTAATCGTTGCTGAGCATGCAGCCGTACAGGTCGTAACTGCCGCCGGCACCCTTGCGGTTGCCGCCGAGCGGCACCGACGCCGCGGCTTGTTCGATGCCGCCCGCGCACAGGATGAGACCGAAAATCAGTCGAGCGCGATTCATGGATGTTTCTCCGGGGCGGATGGGGTTGCGGCGATCACGAATTTCGACACGCCGCTGACGATCAGGCCGTCTTCGGTAATCACCCGATAACGCATCGCGTAAGGGCCGGGCGGCAAGGGCTTGGTGGTGGCGGTTAATCGATGCCGTTCGCCGAGAACCAAGCGGGCATCGCCGTTGTCGACCCGCTGGCCGTTGCTATCGACGACAACGACCGAGGGCGAGCGACCGCCAACATTGCCGCTAAACCAAAATTTGACGGTGCCGTCGAACTCGCCGATTTCGGCGCCGTTCTTGGGATCGGATTTCAGCAGGATACCTTCGGCCTGGCTGGCGGTATTGATTGCTAGGCCGAGGATGGCGGCAAGCGTGTAGCGAAGCATGAGTTTTGTCCGCATGGCGGTTAAGGAAGGCCGAACCAGCTGGCGATAAACAACACGATGGGATCGGCGAGCGGATGAAAGAAGCCGAGGGTGATCATGGCCAAGCCAATTACGAACAGGCGCGTCCACGCTTGCAGGGCGAGGTCCTGTCTGCGCCACAGAAAATGCAGAATCAGCCAGCTGCCTAGCCAGACCCCGAGGGCCAGGGTTTCCTTGCCGGAATAGGAGCCTATACTGCCGTCCGGTCCGCTGCCGCGAGAGCCGGGTATCCAGTAGCCGTAACCGTGCACCCATTTATCCAGCGTTGGCGTCAGGCGCGAGATGTGGTGGGTGATCATCAAGGTTAAAAAAGCCAGCAGCAAGGACAGGCTGGCGGCGACGGCCGGGCCGGAATATGAGGTTCGGTTTTCGGTGGAGTCTGTCATGGTCGGCTCGTAAAGGTCAAACGAAGCGGAGTTTCGCCAGGATTAGGCCGGCCGCGAAACCCAGCAGCAGAAAACTCCAGGACACCAAGATCGTCACGCCGACAAAGCGGGCGACGTCGCGGCGTAGCGCGTTCGGCAGGCCGTAGTAATACAACAGAAAGGTGGCCGACAACATTAGCGGAAATGGAAACAGCGAAACGAATTCCTTGAATTCCATCAACACGTTGTGGAAGGCCGGCACCTGTTGCAATATCCAGTCGCGCGGACCGTGCTGGCCGCGATAGCGCATGTAGATCCAGTTGCCGCTAATCGCGCCTGCCAGATTTAGCAGTGTCGCGGTCAGCAGCCAATACCGCAGCGAGGTCTGATCGACAGGCAGTCCTCGGACCAGCGGCAGCGCGCGGTGGGTCAGATAGGTGCCGGCGACGACTGCCAATATCGCGCAGACGCCGTGCAGGCCGGCCTTCAGGCTGTAAGCGGTGGGATAAAAAAAGTTGGCGGCGGGCAGTAGCAGCAGCAATAGCAGTGCAATCGCCGCCTGGCCGCGAATCAAGATCTTGCTGAAATGATCGTGAGTGTAGGGGCCGGAGGACATTCAGGCTCCGTTGACGAGACAAGGCCGGCGTGTTTCCGGTTGCAGATCGGGCGCCGGTCGGCTTGGGTTATAATCGGGCGTTTCCGATAACAATAACGACAGGAGCCGGTCTTGGAACGATTTACCATTTCTTTGAGCGACGAATTGGCCGTTGAATTCGACCAATGGATAAGCGCTCGGGGTTACTCCAACCGCTCGGAAGCCGTGCGTGATTTGTTGCGCAAGGAAATCGAAACCAAGCGCCTGATCGAAGACGAAGCCATCTACAGCATCGCGACGCTTTCCTACGTTTACAACCATCACGAGCGGAATTTGTCCGAACGCCTGACCAGTCATCAACACGAGGCCCACGATTTGGTGGTGTCGTCGATGCACGTCCATCTGGACCACGACGATTGCCTGGAGACTTTGTTTTTGCGCGGCTTGACCCAGCGCATCCGCAGTTTCGCCGACAAACTTTCCGCCGAAACCGGCGTTAGGCATAGCGCGCTGAACTTGGTGCCGGTCAAACTGGCGGCCGTGCAGCATCAACATAGCCATCACGGGCAAACCCACACCCATTTCCATCCGCATAGTTGAAGGCGATACAGTTTTGGTGGCGCGTAAATCGAGCAGCAACATTCGATTACCGTAGCGATAGGATGTTTTTTTTAAAATTCATATTCGGAAAGCAGTATGATCTGCCGTATGATAGATTGTCAATTCATCCTACAAATATTTTTTAAGCCCTAACCACTCCCAGAGTATCTCCGATGTCGCCCACTACTCGCATAACCGCCGCCTATCGTCAGCGACCCGTGCTCGCGCGTTGGTTGGCGTTGGGCTTGTTGTCGGCGGTGGGCTTGGGGTTTTGGGCGGGGCCATTCGCCGGCGCCGACATCGGCGGCTGGAGCAGCGGCTTCAACCACCCCTGGAAGGGTTGGGATCATTTGGTGACGATGCTGGCCGTCGGTGTCTGGGCCGCGCAACTACGCGGCCGCGCCGTCTGGATGTTGCCGCTGGCCTTCGTCGGCGTGATGAGTTTAGGCGGTTTGGCCGGCGCGGCCGGGTTGGCGATTCCCAGCATGGAAGGGCTGATTTTGCTGTCCTGCGGGGTATTTGCGGTGTTGATTGGGCGGCGGGTCAGTTACGGCACGACTGTCAATCTGGCCATCGTGGCGTTTTTCGCTTTTTTCCACGGGCTTGCGCACGGCCAGGAAATTTCGGCTTCGGCAAGCTTATTGTCCTATACCGCAGGTTTCATGTTGGCGACCCTGCTGCTGCACGGCGCCGGCTTCCTGGTCGCCAAGCTGGCGGTGCTGGTTGCTGCCTTTCTGCTGACGGCCTGTTTCTCGAACATAGCGCTCGCAAAAGCCGCACCGCCTGCTTTCGCGGCCGAAAGCTTGGCAATCGAGGGCTTCGAGGCCGGGCATCTCCCGGCTTGGCAATCGGTCGAACGCGTGTCGGAGGCGGTGTCGGCATCGGCGCGGCGCGGCATGGCTCAAGCGGTGGCGGATTGCGAACTCCGTCGCGGATTAGCCGAAACCGCCGACGGTGGCGGGCGGCCCGAATCGGGTTTAGCCCTGATTGCGCCGGACGACGGCGGTTCCGCTCATATCCGCTTCAAGCATTTTTTTCCGAGCATTAATCACACGCCAGGCAAATCGCTGCTGAGTAACGGCGTCGGCCTGACTTCGCCGCCTGCCTTGCCCGTCGTTTCCGCTCGCTTCGTTTTTGCCCCGTTAGATACCTTCCCGCTTTTTCCCGCCGAAAACCACTGTTTTCGCGCAATGCTTGCCGTATCCGGCGGCCTTACCTTCGTAACATTTTCCGATAGCCGGTATCGCCCTGTCGATCTCCTGCCTGTCCCATCGCTGCGTTTCGCGACCGCGCCGGACCTAGCTTCTCGTAGTCCCGAAGCGCGTCGTATCGATGGTTTCCCAGTTTCGTTCGCGCCGGCTCATTTTCGACAAGTCGCCGCTCGCGTTAGCCAAACTCTGGCCGGTTCCGGCCAAGGTCAACACCAAAACCATAAAAATAACGAAATTTTCGACACTTGAGGAAGACGATGAAGCATTCGCAATCATTGGCGCCATGCGCCACCCATCGCGCCGGTCAGGATTGGCCGGCGTCAAATCTACATTCTCGGCAATATGCACGGAGCTGACATGAAGTGTTACAACAGAAAATTAGGAACAACCCGTTTGGCCATCGGACTGGAGTTGGTTTTAGGATTGGGTCTTGCCGAGCTCGGCTTCGCGGCGGAACCGGACCAGACCGTGCAAACCGCTGAGGCTGTGCCGGCGCGCGCCGAGCCGGCCAAACGCAAAGCCAAGGCCAAACAGGAGAAGATTGAAGAGATGGAAGCCGTCGAGGTCGAGGAACCCGGCCGCGCCAAGGATTTGATCGGCATTGCCGGATCGGCCTCGCAGGGCGAGGTCAGCCAAAAACAATTCGAGCATCGTCCGTTGTCCCGTAACGGCGAGCTGGTCGAAGTCATACCCGGGGCGGTCGCCACCCAGCACAGCGGTTCCGGTAAGGCCAATCAATATTTTCTGCGCGGATTCAACCTGGACCACGGCACCGACTTCACGACCTATGTGGACGGTATCCCGATGAACATGACCACCCACGCCCACGGTCAGGGCTATATGGACATCAACAGCATCATTCCCGAGTTGGTTAAGAAAGTCGAATACGGCAAGGGGCCTTACTACGCGGAAGTCGGCGACTTCTCGGCGGCCGGTTACGCCAAGATGTACACGATGGATAAATTGTCGCAAGGCATATTGAAATTCACCGCCGGCCAGTACGATTACTATCGGACCTTGGTCGCCGACTCGATGAAGCTGGGCGACGGCGACTTGCTGTATGCCGGCGAGTTCAACCTTTACAACGGCGTCTGGCAGGTGCCGGAAGATTCCAAGAAATTCAACGGCCAACTGCGCTATTCATTGGGCGGCGAAGATTGGGGGCTGGCCTTGAACGCCAAGGCGTATTCGAACAGTTGGACCGCGACCAACCAGATTCCGCAGGCGGCGGTCGACAACGGCGGCATCGGACTCTACGGCAGCATGGACCCGACCGACGGCGGCGAAACCAACCGTTACAGCGTTTCCAGCAGTTTTTGGAACCAAGGCAGCGACTGGAAAAACGATGCCAATCTGTACGTGTTGTACACCGACTTGAATTTGTATTCCAACTTCAGCGGTTTCACACGCGGTCCCGGCGGCGATCAAATCCTGCAAACCGAGCGCCGGGTGCAGACCGGCGGTCATTTCGAACATACCCGTTACAACAAATGGTTCGGCTTCGATATGGATAACAGCGTCGGCTTGCAATTCCGTAACGATCAGATCATGGGCCTGGGCTTGTACGAAACCGAAGCGCGCCAAATCGTCAATACCGTCAGCAAAAGTAATGTCGGCGTGACCACGATAGGCACTTATTTCAAGAACACGACCCACTGGCACGATAAAGTGCGAACGATTGCCGGCCTGCGCGGCGATTTCATCAATAACGACGTCGAGGTGTTGGATACCGGCAGCGGTTCGGCCAACGTGGCCGCCGCCAACTCCGGCAGTCGCGGCAAGGCGATGATCAGCCCGAAACTCAGCTTGGTGATCGGTCCCTGGTACAACACTGAGTATTTCTTCAATATCGGTTACGGCTACCATTCCAACGATGCCAGAGGCACGACGCTCAATTACGAGCCGACCAGCGGCGCCTTGCTATCGGGTTCCTCGGCGCGGATTACGCCGGCGGCGTGGTCGCGCGGCGGCGAGGCCGGCATCCGCAGCAATTTCATTCCCGGCTTGAACAGCACCTTCGCGTTGTGGTGGCTGGAGTCCAGCCAGGAGCTGGTGTTCGTCGGCGACGAAGGCACTACCGAGGTCAACGGCAAGTCGCACCGCTATGGTATCGAGTGGACCAACTACTACAAGCCGACCGATTGGCTGACGCTGGACGCCGACTATGCGTTGACCACGGCCCGTTTCGCCGAGCGGCCGGACGGCGCGACCGACAACTTCGTCCCCAACTCGGTTGGCCGGGTGATTAGCACCGGGATTACCGTCGAAGATCCGACCGGCAGCACCGGCTTGTTCGGCACGCTTCGCTTCCGCCACTTCGGCCACGTACCGCTGGACGAGTCCGGCACCTTTTGGGCCGGCGATACCAACATCGTCAATCTCGGCGCCGGTATCAAGCGCAAGCAATATAAATTGGAAATCGACGTGTTCAACCTGCTCGGCTCGCAAAGCAACGACATCGCCTACGCCTACGATTACAACTATCCCTACAATAATCCGGGCACCGGCATTTTGAAGCATCCGGTCGAGCCGCGCATGGTACGCGGCACCATCACGATCAACTTTTAGCGGGTCCCGGCCGCTCGGTCGAGTCTTGCGGATTCGGCTGGGGATGGTTGGGGAACCCGTTTCGTTGACACGGATGGTAGCCGCCGTTGAATAAGGCTTAAGCCGAGATTCCAAGTGGCGGCAGCAGTTTAAGCGCCGCCTACTTCGGTTAGCGGAGCCGCTGTCTCTATTCGTCGGTTATGCGGACTGTTCCGGTCGAACCGGCCGGACGGCCGTTTTGGCAAGGGCCGACGTAATTTCCGACTATCCGCTTAGCTATCGGCGGATGCGGGTCGGCTTAAAGCGGATCGATTGACGGCGAACGCCGTCGTTGGGGAGCTTGAACAACCGTTCGCCCGGTTTAATGTCGGGCAAACGGTTAAAGCGGGGGGATTGCGGCCAGACCGACGTTTTAGTCCTTCAAGCCGCTGATGCCGTCCAAGGACCAGTTTTCGATGTCGGCCGCGTCGGAGGTATCGTCGCCCTTGGTGTATTGAATGCGGCAAGCGTAGTGACGCAGTACCGGAGCGGTGTCCTTGCCGCTGATCTCGACATCGGCGTTGACGATGTATTCGTAATTGCCCAAGCTCCAGACGTTGGTGGGTTGGCCGGCGAAATTAAAATTCTGATCTTCGTCCGCGTCGGCCTTGATGTAGTTGTTGCAGTGCGCAAAGGCTACCGCGGTCATATCGTTGCTGACCGGCATCGGGTTGGCGGCGTCCTTGCTTTCGACCAAGAACAGGTCGGATGCGGCGATATCGTACATAAAGGGCAGGAAGAATTTGATTTGGATCGCCAGCAAGCCCGCGAGGCAGGCGGCGAAAATGATGATTTTCTTTTTGTTCATGGCTCTTGAATAGTAATAGTTATTATCGTGAAGGCGGGAGCGTGATTTTAGCAAAGTTGGCCCTTGCTAGGAAATGCGGTTATCCGGCCGCTAATTTACCCGGAAATCGCGCTTAGCCAAGCGCCAAACGAAAATTTCGGCGAAGTCGGGAATAGCTGGTTTATAGGCCGTGATTGGTTGAAACGGTTCAATCCGGCATCGTCAATACCGCCGCGCCTTGAATGCATCCGGCTCTCAAGCTAGCCAACGCTAGGTTCGCATCGCCGAGCGCAAAGGTTTCCACGCTGGTGCGTACGCCGGCGCGCGGCGCGATCTCGAAAAATGCCTCGCCGTCCTGGCGGGTCAGGTTGGCGATCGACTGAATGCTGCGTTCGCCCCACAAGATCGAATACGGAAACGCCGGGATCTCGCTCATATGGATGCCCGCGCAAACCACCCGGCCGCCCTTGACCGTATGTGCCAGGGCTTGTGGTAGTAACGCGCCGACCGGCGCGAACAGGATGGCCGCGTCCATGGCGCGCGGCGGCGCGCTATTCGAGTCGCCGGTCCAGGACGCGCCCAATTGCCGGGCAAAGCGCTGGCCCGCGTCGTCGCCGGGCTTGGTGAACGCAAACAAGCTGCGGCCCTGCCAGACCATCACCTGGCTGATGATGTGGGCGGCGGCTCCGAAGCCGTAAATGCCGACCGTTTCGGCATCGCCGGCCGCGACCAGCGCCCGGTAACCGATCAAGCCGGCGCACAACAACGGCGCGGCTTCGGCGTCGCTGTAATCGTCCGGCAGCGCGAAGCAATAATGCTGGTCGGCCACCGCGTATTGCGCATAGCCGCCGTCCAGTGTGTATCCGGTGAAGCGAGCCTGGTCGCACAGATTTTCCCGTCCGCCGAGGCAATACCGACAGTGGCCGCAGGTCTGGCCCAGCCACGGCACGCCCAGGCGCTGGCCGATCGCGAAACGTTCTACGCTGGCGCCCTTGGCAACGACCCGGCCGACGATTTCGTGGCCGGGGATCAATCCCGGTTTCGGCTCGGTCAGTTCGCCGTCGACGATATGCAGATCGGTGCGGCAAACGCCGCAAGCGCTGACTTTCAATAACACTTGTTCGGCGCCGCATTCCGGAATATCCCGCTCGGCGGCCCGGAGCGGCAGGCCGGGACGGTCGAAAATCATGGCTTTCATGGTTGGGTCGCCTCCGGGTTCAGTAAAGTCCGCAGCCTGGCGGATAAGGTTTCGGGGAGCTGTGGTGGGGTGGTGTCGTTGCGGCAGACCAGCGTATGTTCGAGCTCGGTGTCGGTCAGGGCCTCGGCGGAGGCGCTGAGATGGGCCAGCACCGTCGGATCGGCTTCGGAAGCGTCGCCGCCTGTTGTCAGGCGCCGTTCGATGCGGCTGCGCGCCAGGCTGGTTTCCGCCGTCACCGCAACGATCATGAAGGCGGCGCCGAGTTCGGCGGCCAGATCGCGAAACGCTCGGCGTTGCTCCAGTTTCAAAAATGCGGCGTCGACGATGACCGGGTAGCCCAGCCGCAGCAACGCGCCGGCCGTGTCGGCAAGTTTGACGTATGTTTGCCGGCCGGCTTCGGCCGCGTACAGGCCGGCGTCGAGCCCGGAACCGCTGGCCTGGGTGGGACTTAAGCCGAACAGGCGTTTGCGCTCGACATCGGACCGCAGCCGGATCAGGCCGAAACCTTCCAGTAACAGCTGCGAAATCGCGGTCTTACCGCAGCCCGGCAGGCCGTGCGTGATCAGCAGTACCGGCCGCCGCCGCCGCAGACTGGCTTCGGCCAACTTAAGGTAGGCGTGGCATTCGGACTGGTGGATCGGGTCGCCGCTTGGTTCTGCGCGGAACGCGGCGATTTTGGCGCGCACCGTGGCCCGGTAGCTTAAGTAAAAACGCAGCACGGCCAAGCCGGGGTAATCGCCGCCGGTTTCCAGGTAGCGGTTCAGAAACCGGTAGGCCAGATCGGCGCGGCCGCGATGCAGCAAGTCCATAACCAAAAACGCGCTGTCGTTGATCGTGTCTATCCAGCGCAGTTCGGGGGCGAATTCAATGCCGTCGAAGGCGACCGGCCGGTCGCGCAGCAACACGATATTGCCCAGATGCAGGTCGCCGTGACATTCGCGAATCCGGCCGGCTTGGCGGCGGCGCGGCCACAGCGCGGCGTCGGCGGCGAATTCGGCCGCGCTGGCGGCCGCCAGCTGGGTTAGATCGGCGAATTCCCGGCCCGCCGCCGTTTCGGCCAACTGTTGGAAATTCTGCCGGGCTGGCCCGGCGACGGCGTCCGGCGTGCCGAATGCGGATGTTGCCGGCGCGGGCGGCAGGCCGTCGTGGAATTGGGCGATGATGTCGGCTAGATGATCGATGTGCGTCGGCGTGAGCCGATTTTGATTCAGCAACTCATCCAATAGTCTGCCGGTGCCGAAGCGGCGCATCTTTACCGCGTATTCCACCGTTGGGCTCAGGCCAAAGCCGGGGTTTCCCGGCGTGCCGCCCAGCGTCACCACGTCCAAGTAAAGCGATTTCGCCAGGCGTCGGTTCAGGCGCAACTCTTCTCGGCAGAAAAACTCGCGTTGCGCCAAGTCGGTGAAATTCAAGAATCCGAAATCGACCGGCTTCTTGATTTTATAGGCGTAGCGCCCGGCCAGAACGACCCACGAGATATGGGTTTCCAGAATCGCTACCCGTTTGACCGGATGCGGGTACATCGCCGGATTCAGCAAGGCGGCGATCAGCGGCGGGTATTCGCGGGTAGCGTTCATGGATTGCCTCGGAAGCGGCCGACGCCGCATTCTGGCAGATCGGCGGGCGCCGCGCAAAGTCGCGGCACCGCGAATTCGCCGCTCGGGTCCACCGGGTCGCCAAATCTGGAAACGCACGGCCGGCGCGGCGGAGCAGCCGTGCTGACTCGCCGCGGAGTTTTCGACTATAATTCCGCCGCATTTGCGTGGCTTTTTTAAAGTCGTTTGTCGTCTTTCGATACATCCCTTCCACATGCTGATAGCCTTTCTAGCGTCGACAAGGCGCGGAGCCTGATTAAACCATGGACATTACCCTGCTCATCAAATCCCTGATTCTCGGCGTCGTCGAAGGGTTGACCGAATTTCTACCGATTTCCAGTACCGGCCATTTGATTTTGGCCGGCGATCTGCTGGACTTTAACGACGACAAGGCCAAACTGTTCACGATCGTGATTCAGGTGGGCGCCATCCTGGCCATTTGCTGGGAATATCGAGCTAAGATCGTTTCGGTATTCGCCGGTCTGGCGACCGAGCGAACTTCGCAGAAATTCGTGTTGAACCTGGCGATCGCCTTTATGCCGCTGGCGGTGCTGGGCTTGTTGTTCGGCAAGCAAATCGAGGCGGTGTTGTTCCGGCCGGTGCCGGTGGCGTTGGCCTTTATCGTCGGCGCCCTGGTCATCATTTGGGCCGAGAAGCGCGAACATAAGGTGAGGGTCGAGAGCGTCGACGAGCTTAGGCCGCTGGATGCGTTGAAGCTGGGTTTGGCCCAAGCCTTTGCGTTGATTCCCGGCACATCCCGGTCCGGCGCGACCATTATCGGCGGTTTGTTGTTCGGTTTGTCGCGCAAGGCGGCGACCGAGTTTTCGTTTTTTCTGGCGATTCCGACCTTGACCGCGGCCAGCGCCTACAAACTCTACAAATTTCGCGACTTGCTGAAAACCGACGGCGACGTGGCCTTGATCGGCGTCGGCATGATCGCGGCGTTTTTCAGCGCCCTGCTGGCGGTGAAGGGCTTGCTGCGTTACATCAGTCACCACGATTTCATCATTTTCGCTTGGTACCGGATCGTGTTCGGTATCGTCGTCATCGCCACCGCCTATGGCGGCTGGGTCAACTGGACCGTCGATTGATCGGTCGTGTCCTTGGTTTTAATGTTTGCTTTATAAGGGTAGTTTATGGCTTTGCCGTTGTTGATGATAGTCATCGGGCTGATCGTATTGGTTTGGAGCGCCGATTTGTTCGTGGAAGGCGCGGCGGCGCTGGCGAGGTTTTGGGGCATGTCGCCGTTGCTGATCGGCATGGTCGTTATCGGCTTCGGCACCTCGGCGCCGGAACTGAGCGTGTCGGCCTTATCGGCCTTGCAAGGCAATCCGGGCATCGCGCTGGGTAACGCCTACGGTTCCAACATCACCAACATTGCGTTGATTTTGGGCGTGACCGCGTTGATCAGTCCCATCGTGGTTCAGTCGCAAATCATCAAGAAGGAATTGCCGATTCTGTTCTGCGTGACCTTGTTTGCGTTCGGCCAGCTTTACGACGGCGACATGTCGCGTAGCGATGCCTTCCTGGAATTGGCGGTATTCGCGGCGGTGATGGGCTGGATGGTGTGGCAAAGCGCCAAGGACCCATCCCGGCAGGCCGATGTGTTGGAAAGCGAAATCGAAGACGAGTTGGACGAACACCGGATGTCGTTTGCTCAAGCCATGATTTGGTTGGTCAGCGGTTTGATTTTGTTGGTGATCAGTTCGCGCTTGCTGGTGTGGGGCGCGGTGTCGATCGCCCACGATTTGGGCGTCAGCGATTTGATTATCGGCTTGACCATCGTCGCGGTCGGCACTTCGCTGCCGGAGTTGGCCTCGTCTATCGTCGCGGCTCGCAAGGGCGAGCACGACTTGGCGGTCGGCAACATCATAGGGTCCAACTTGTTCAATACCCTGGCCGTGGTCGGCTTGGCCGGCGCGATTCATCCGATGGCGATTCCGGTCGAAATCGTCAATCGCGATTGGCCGGTCATGGCTTTGCTAACGTTGTCGCTGTTCGCGCTCGGTTACGCCGGCAAACGCGGCTCGGGTCGTATCAACCGGGTCGAGGGCGGCTTGTTGCTGGCCGTTTACGTCGGTTATACCTTGTACCTGATCGAAACCGTGGTGAGCGCTTGAATATGAACTGGGAACAAGGTTTGCGCAACGCGGTGTTCCGCTGGGGCAATTGGCTGATGTATTCGCCGGGGCTGCTGTTGACGGTGGCGGTGCTGTTGGCCTATTGCGCGATCGAATACACCAGCACGCATTTGAGCGTGAATACCGATACCGCCGAGTTGATCGCGCCGGAGTCGCGGTTTCAGCAAAATCGCCGCAATTTCGAGAAGGCCTTCGGTCAGGAAATTCATACGATGCTGCTGGTGGTCGAGTCCACCAGCCCGGAATTGACCAAGGCCGCCGCCGCGCGTTTGGCGCGTCAATTGCGGTCCGACACCGAGCATTTCACCAAGGTTTACCGGCCCGACGAAAACGCGTTTTTCCAACGCAACGGCTTGCTCTATCTGGATACCGACAAGCTACAGGATTTTTCGGTCACCTTGGCCCAGGCCCAGCCCTTCATCGGCCGAATTTCCACCGATCCCAGCCTGACCGGGTTTTTCTCGATTTTCGAGGACGCGCTGAACGCCGAAACCAAGACCGAGGAAGTGCCCATCGACCTGGTTTCATTGATCGACAAGGTCAGCAACTCTCTGCACAAAACCCTGAACGGCGAAACCGACCTGCTGTCCTGGCAAAAATTGATCGCCGAAAACAAGATCAGCGAAGAGCAATCGGACAAGGCCTTCATCTTCGTTACGCCTAAATTCGATTTCAGCCAGATTCTGCCGGTCGAGCCGGCCATCAACACGATACGCCGGGCGGTAGACAAGATCCAGGACCCCAATCTGCCCAAGGTCAAGGTTTGGATCACCGGCGAAGTCGGCCTGGAACACGACGAAATGGCCGGCATGAGCGAAGGCACGTTCACGGCCAGCATCTTCTCGGTGGTGTTGGTGTGCGGCATCTTGCTGGTGGCTTACCGCTCCTGGCTGCTGATGTTGGCGACGCTGGCGACGCTGGCCTTGGGCATGGTGTTTTGCGGATTGTTCGCGTCGGTCGCGGTCAAGCAACTCAACCTGATTTCGGTGGCCTTCGCGGTGTCGAACATCGGCTTGGGCGTTGAATACGCGATCCATTTCTGCCTGCGCTACCGCGACAATCTGGACCTGCACGGCAAGGACAAGACCCAGGCGATACGCTCGGCGCTGCTGGCGACCAGTCCGTCGCTGATGCTGTGCGCCGGCACGACCTCGATCGGTTTGTACGCCTTTATTCCGACCGACTACCAAGGCATCTCGGAATTGGGTTTGTTGGCCGGTACCAGTTTGTTCATCTGTTTGTTCGTGACGCTGACGGTCTTGCCGGTCTTGCTGAAAGTCATTCCGGCGCCGCCGTTCCACGATCTGCACGGCGAACAACCCGGCGCCTCCAAGCTGTCCGCCAGCTTGGCAACCTTTACGCTGCATTACGCCAAGCCTATCGCGTTCGCGACGCTGGTTCTGGCGGCGGCCGCGATTTATTTCGTCTTCCAGGTGCAGACCGATTTCAATCCCTTGAATTTGCGCGACCCGAATACCGAATCGGTCATCGCCTTTAAGGATTTGATGAAGGAGCGCGATACCTCGCCGATGACGCTGACCGTGCTGGCCAAGAACGAAGCCGAGGCCCGCGACATGCAAAAGAAATTGACCGCGCTGAAAACCGTCGACAAGACCGTCAGTCTGTTCGATTTCGTGCCGGAGGATCAGGACGATAAATTGGCGATCATCGACGACATGGTGCTGACCTTGGGGCCGCAAAGCCAATCTTTTCCGCAATTGAAAGTCGGCTCCGATCCGCTGCCGGCCATCAAGCGAATGATTGCGGCGATCGACGCCAATTTGCCGAAGAAGACCAAACCCGCCGAAATCGAGTCGCTAAAAACCTTTAAAAGCGAGTTGCAAGACGTGTTGGTCGAGCTGGATGCCCGCTTGCAGCCCGATCGGGGCGTGTTTATCGAAAAAATTCAGACATCGCTGCTGGGGACCTTGCCGACCGTGATGAACCAGTTGCTGACCGGCTTTCACGCCGAATCGGTGACGATGGCCAGCATTCCGCCGGAAATCGGCGAACGCTGGCTGAGCAAGGATGGGCTGTACCGGATTCAGATTTTCCCGAAGGAAGACTTGAACGATCTCGACGCTTTGCAAACCTTTATCACCGACGTGCAGGCCGTCGCGCCCGACGCCACCGACCTGCCGGTGATGTATTGGGAGTCGATGAAGGCCGTGATCGCTTCGTTCCAGGAAGCCATCATCATCGCATTGACCGCCATCGCGTTGCTGCTATTGTTTATTCGGCGCAGCATCGTCGATACGCTGCTGGTCATGGCGCCGCTGGTCTTGGCCGGCTTGTTCACGATGGCGACCACCGTGTTTACCGGCACGCCGATCAACTTCGCCAATATCATCGCGCTGCCTTTATTAATGGGCTTGGGTGTCGATAACGGAATACACATGGTCGAGAAACTGCACCACTCCTTGTCCGAGGAGCAAAACATTTATCAGTCCAGTACCGCCCGCGGCATGTTCTACGGTGCGTTGACGACGATTTCCAGCTTCATCGGTCTGGCGTTTTCGCCGCATCAAGGCATCGCCAGCATGGGTTTGGTCATCACGATAGGCATTTTTTGGATCATGACCTGCACCTTCGTGGTGTTGCCGGCCCTCAGCAAATTGGTGTTGAAACCGGTCGAACCGCTGCCGGCGCCATCGGTTTAGCGGGGCGAGGCCAACGCGTAGCCGGCAAAATCCATCGCTTGAATGTTCTAGTTAACTTTTAGGGGCAACAATGTTCGTAATCATTGGTTATGTAATCATCCTGGGCTGCGTACTGGGTGGTTTCTTGATGGCCGGCGGACATCTCGGGGTGCTGTGGCAGCCGGTCGAGGTGTTGATCATCGTCGGTTCGGCGTTTGGCGCCTTCCTGGCCAGCAACTCGCTGACGGTCAGCAAGGCGGCCATGGCCGGCGGTACCGCCACCTTGAAGGGCAGCACCTATACCAAGGAATATTACATGGAGCTGCTGATGAGCTTTAACGCGCTGAGTCAAAAAGCCCGTAAGGAAGGCTTGTTATCCCTGGAAAAAGTCGTGGACGATCCGGAAGGCAGCTCGATCTTCGGCGAAAAAATCGTCCACGACCATCATTTGATGGAATTCATTTGCGACAAACTGCGCTTGATCCTGACCGGCGTCGACGTCAATCAGCTCGAGGACATCATGGATGCCGAGATCGAAGTCCATCATGCCGAAGGCAACGAACCGATCAAGGCCGTCCAAAAAGTCGGCGACGGCATGCCGGCCTTCGGTATCGTCGCGGCGGTGATGGGGGTGGTGCATACGATGGAGTCGGTCGGTATTCCGCCGGCCGAGCTGGGTAAATTGATCGCGGCGGCCTTGGTCGGTACCTTTCTCGGTATCTTGGTGTCTTACGGCTTTATCGGCCCGGTGGCGTCGGTCATGGAAGCCCGCCTGGAAGAAGAGAGCAATGCCTACAAATGCACCCAGAAGGGCTTGCTGAATTGCGCGAAAGGCACGTCGCCGGCCATGACCGTCGAATTTATGCGGACCACGATTCCGCACCACTCTCGGCCCGACTTTGCCGAACTCGAAGCGGCCTTGAAAGCCGGCAAGTAAAGGGTAATCCGCGATGGCCGAACAACCGATAATCATCAAGAAGGTCAAGAAAGGCGGTCACGGCGGCCACCACGGCGGCGCCTGGAAAATCGCCTATGCCGACTTCGTGACGGCGATGATGGCGTTTTTCTTGTTGATGTGGTTGCTGGGTTCGACCGACGAAGCCACCAAGAAAGGGATTTCCGAGTATTTCCAAAACCCGTTCGGCGTGGCGATGAGCGGTTCCGGCGTCGGCGACCGCGCCAACATCATCAAGGCCGGCGGCTCGGATTTGGCCTCCAAGGATGTCGGTCAGGTTCACATGGGCGAGGACAAGCCGCCACCGCCGGCGCCGCCTTCGCCCGAGGACATCGAAAAACTGGCCGAGGAACAGGAAAAGCAAAAGCTGGAAAAATTGCAGGAAAAAATCGAATCCATGCTGGATGCCAACGCCAAACTGGCCGAATACAAGGATCAAATCAAACTGGAAACCACGCCGGAAGGCCTGAAAATCCAGATCATCGATGCCCAAAACCGGCCGATGTTCAAGCTGGCCAGTTCCGGGATTGAAACCTATGCTCAGGCCATCCTGCGCGAATTGGCGCCGGTGATCAACGAACTGCCCAATAAGGTGACGATCAACGGTCACACCGACGCCTTGCCGTTTCCCAGCAACCGGAGCGGCTATTCCAACTGGGAGCTGTCCAGCGATCGGGCCAACGTGGCGCGCCGGGAGCTGACCCAAGGGGGGCTGGGCGAGGAGAAGGTACTGCGGGTGGTGGGGCTGGCATCGAGTATTTCCTACAACGTGCAAGACCCGACCGATCCGATGAATCGGCGTATTTCGATCATCGTTATGAACAAGAAGACCGAAAACCAGGTGCTGCACGACGGCGCGGAGGACCTGCCGGCCTTGCAAAATGTATCTCCGGCGATACAGCAAAATACCAAGATCGGGCCGACTTCCTGACGGCCGAACGGATTTTCGTCCCGAAGTATGAAAAGAGGGGCGAAGCGACTTCAGCCGGGATCGAAGACGTTCCGGCGCCGAACCGTGTATTGCAACGGATTTTTAGGGCCACCCGTTATGACGCCGCTGCATCGCCCCGGAAAATGAAGCTTCGTGCCGAAGAACAACACCCAATTTCGACAAAGCGTCGTTCCCGTCCTGACTTTCCACGCGAAATCCGGCTGAAGTAGGTCGCAATGCAATGGCTCAAAGCTCTGGCCTGCCAAGCCGCCGCACTCGTCCTGACCGCTTCGTTAAATCGCTATTGGCCGCAACCGCTAGGCTGGCTGTTACTGATCCAGGCCGGCGCCGCCGGGCTATTCTCCCGCCTGCTTCGCCAACCCAAGTGGTGGTTGCCTATCCATTTGGTCTTCCTGCCGGCGCTGGTACTCGCTACGACTCTACAATTGTCGCCGGTCTGGTACTTGGCCGGATTTTTGGTCATGCTGCTGGTGTTTTGGGGGACGTTTCGCGGCGACGTGCCGCTGTTCTTGTCCTCGCCGGCCGTGGCGCTGGCGCTGGCGGACATTGCAAAAACAGAGGGGGCGAAAACCTGCGTCGAAATCGGCGCGGGCGTCGGTAGCGTCGCGCTGCCGCTGGCGCGGCAGTGTCCCAAACTGAGGATTGCCGCCTGGGAGCGAGCGCCACTGCCCTGGCTGCTGGCCCGCTGGCGCTGCCGACATCAGTCCAATGTCGCGGTCCAACGTTGCAATCTCTGGCAACAATCCTTGGCCGAATACGACTTGGGTTACGCCTTTCTGTCCCCGGCCGTGATGATCCAAATCGGCGGCAAAGTCCGCGCCGAAATGCGCCCCGGCAGCCTGTTCGTTTCCTCATCGTTCCCGATTCCGGATTGGCCGCCAGAAACCGTCGTCGAACTCGCCGATCCTCGCCGCACCCGCCTATACTGCTACCGCCTGCCCGAGCTTGGTGGACCGGGAGGAGTAACATAAACGGTGAGTTACGCCGATGTCGTTATAGAGCCGCGCTGAATTTTGGGGATGGCGGGTTTCGACTGATAGGAGACAACCGACAGGGCTTATCCAATGACCGGGGGCGAGTCAATTGCCGACAGTAGGATGGGTAGAGCGAAGTGAAACCCATCAAACGAAATGCCCCGATAAATCAGATACGACATTCTTCATTTCATGATTTCGTCAAACGCGGCATTCTCCCGGCAAATTGGGCGGGCGGCATCTATACTGAATTGGATTTGGCGTAGTCGATGGTGTTTTTGATGGGTTTCGGCTAGCGCCTCTACCCATCCTTGTATGAGCTAAATTTTGGGGATGGTGGGTTTCGATCCAAGTCGAAAGTTCGTGTGTTTATCTTGAATGCCGGTTTAAAATTTAAATCAG